>NZ_BAAHAW010000029.1:0-47339 GCF_054777235.1 Humibacter antri
CCTCCCCGACGAGCCCGCGAACACGCGGAACCCGCCTGGTCAGTGTCCGGAATCCGGGGTCAACCCCAGGTTGAGCCCGTCTGGGTCCCGCGGGTCGTGCCTGTCCGGGTCCGGCGGGTCGTCTGAGTCCCGCGGGTTGAGCCTGTCGAAACCCGGGCGCACGGTCGTCTGGTTTCGACAGGCTCAACCGGCGGGAGGGGGCTCAACCAGCGGGAGGGGGCTCAACCAGCGGGAGGGGGCTCTACCGGCGGGGAGGGGGCTCTACCGGCGGGGAGGGGGCTCTACCGGCGGGGAGGGGGCTCTACCGGCGGGGAGGGGGCTCTACCGGCGGGGAGGGGGCTCTACCGGCGGGGAGGGGGCTCTACCGGCGGGGAGGGGGCTCAACCAGCGGGGAGGGCTCAACAGGCGTCAGCACGAACACCGGGATCTGCCGGTCGGTCTTGTTCTGGTAGTTCGCGTAGTCCGGCCAGACGGTGACTGCGCGCTGCCACCACATCACGCTCGGCGCCCTCTGCGACATGCGCGACGTAGTCGTGTCGCTCCGAGCCGTTCTGAAGCTCGACGTTCGGGTTCTGCACCAGGTTGTAATACCAGGTCGGATGCTTGTCGGCGCCGCCCTTCGAGGCCACCACCGCGTACTCTCCGTCGTGCTCGACGCACATCACGGGGTTCTTCCGCAGCTTTCCGGACTTCGCCCCCACCGAGGTCACGATGACGATCGGCACACCGCGCAGCGTGTTCGCCTTCGCCCCGTCGGATGCCTCGAATTCCTCGACCTGCTTACGAGCCCAGTCGGATGTTCCAGGCTCCCATTCCCCTGTCAGCGGCATGGCTATGCGACCCTTTCTGCCACTTGGGCCAAGAACTCGACGGCGTGCAGCGGATCCGGAACGCGAGTCGAGACGTACGCGGTCGTGAAGCCGAGCTCACGGAGTGCGTCGAGCCGCCCGACGAACTCGTCCAGATCCGCGCCGGGCAGGAAGGCCGTGGTCGTCGTCTTCTCGACCGTGTCGTAGTCGCGGTTCTCCACGTCGCACCAGTGGCGCAGCACATCGAGCTTGTGGGCGGCATCGGGGGTGCCGAAGAGATTGCAGGCATCCGCGTACCTGGCCACGAACCGCAGCGTCTTCTTCTCGCCGACGCCGCCGATCATCAGGTACGGCCGCGGCCTGCTCAACGGCTGCGGTGAGTTCAGGGTGCGACCGAGTCGGTAGTGCTCGCCCTCGTACGGGGCCTCGTCATCGCTCCACATCTGCAGGCAGATCTGGAGGGCCTCCTCCAGCCGTTCGAACCGCTCCTTCGTCGGCGGGAACGGGATGCCGAGCCCGCGCGACTCCTCCTCGTTCCAGCCTGCGCCGATGCCAAGGCCGGCACGGCCGCCGGAGAGCACGTCGAGTGTGGTGACCTGCTTGGCGAGGATGGCCGGCTCGCGATAGATGACGCCCGCCACGAGCGTGTGCAGCAGAACGCTGGAGGTGTGGGCGGCGAGGAATGCGAGCGCCGTGTATGCCTCGAGCATCGGCTTCTCAGCAGTACCGATATTCGGGATCTGCCAGAAATGATCCATCACGGTGATGCGCTTGATGCCGGAGGCCTCCGCCTCCTGCGCGGCGCGGGCGAGGGTGGTTCCCAACCGGTCCGGCGGTACGTCCCAGGTGAAGTCGGCGATGTGGAATCCGATGTCCATGCGTTGACGTTATCGCTGCGGCCCCGCGCACACGGAAAGGCGCGGGCCGGAGGGGGACCATCCCCTCCGGCCCGCGCCTTTCCGTGTGGTGTTGCGTGCCTCTACAGCGCGCGGATGTTCGTGGCCTGGGGGCCCTTGGCACCCTGCTCCACGTCGTACTCCACCTTCTGGTTCTCTTCGAGGTTGCGGTAGCCGCTTCCCTGAATGGCGGAGTGGTGGGCGAAGACGTCGGCAGAGCCGTCGTCGGGGGCGATGAAGCCGTAGCCCTTGTCAGAGTTGAACCATTTGACGGTGCCGGTGGCCATGCGTCGTATTCCTTTTATTCGTGTTCGAGGACCGCGAGTTTGCTGGCCCCCCGTGCGGCGGCGGTTTCGCCGTCGACGTTCTTGGGTGTTGTGGTGGCTTGCGCCGTGTCATATCCCACGGTACTGGGCGACGACCGGACATGCGAACGGATCTCGCGCTTGCAGCCCGACGCGGTTCAAGTAGGCGACCACGATCGCGTACGACTTCGCCATCGAAGTCTCGGTGTAAGACACATCGGCCGCCGCGCAATGCTCGCGCACGATCAGACGTGCCTGGGCGAGGTGGGGGCGGGCCATGCTCGGGAAGAGGTGGTGCTCCACCTGATAGTTGAGCCCGCCGAACAGCATGGTCGCCCACCAGCCGCCCCGGATGTTGCGCGAGGTGAGCACCTGCTTGGAGAAGAAGTCCAGCTTGATGTCGGCCGGGATGATGGGCATCCCCTTGTGGTTCGGGGCGAACGACGCGCCCATGTAGACGCCGAATACGGCGAGCTGCACGCCGAGGAAGGCGGCGGCCATTCCCGGCGGGAAGAACACGAACAGCAGCCCGAAGTACAGACCGAACCGCGCCGCCAGCAAGGCGATCTCGGTCTTGCGGCGCTTCACCTGCCCGCGCCCGAAGAGGTGACGAACGGATGTCAGGTGCAGGTTCACGCCCTCCAGCGTGAGCAGCGGGAAGAACAGGTATCCCTGACGGCGGGTCAGCATCGCCATGAGGCCGGTGCGCTTCGCGGCGTCTTCTTCGAGGAACGAGATCGTGTCGACGGCGATGTCGGGGTCTTTGCCCACCTGATTGGGGTTCGCGTGATGACGGGTGTGCTTGTTCATCCACCAGGCGTAGCTCATGCCGACCACGAAGGTGCCGATGTAGCGGCCGAGCCGGTCGTTGGCCGGCCCGGAGTTCAGGATCTGGCGATGCGCGGCCTCGTGCGAGAGGAAGGCGAACTGCGTGAAGATCAACCCGAGAACGCCGGCCAGGATGAGCTGGAACCAGCTGTGACCGAGGAGCACCATGCCCGTCACGTCTGCCGCGGTCGCCAGCAGAAGGCCGATGGCGACGAGAAGATAGAAACCGCGTGCCCGGCGCAGAAGCCCCTCCGACTTCACCGCGCGCGATACGGCAGTGTACGAAGCGGTCAGATCGGTGCGGGGACCGCTCATTCTGGTGGTCGTGCGAACGGCGCCGAGACGTGCCTCGGGAACTGCAACGGATGTAGACATTGCGGCGATCTTCTTTGCCTGTTCGATAGTCGGCCCCATCCTCACTACAAGGGCTCGTCCTATGCCAAAGGCAGAACGCCAATCGCTAGAACCCAACGTAGTGGCGACAGCAGTGACGAAACCGGCAGAAGCCTGGCAATTCCGAACTCGCACATGCCCGGGGTGCTATCGGCAGAATAGAGCGCATGGCCACGCGAGAACTCCAAGTCGGATACGCCGCGATGCTCGAGCAGTTCGCCCCGATGGAGGTCGTCGAACTGAGCGCGCACGCCGAGCAGCACGGGTTCTCGGGGGTGATGGCCGCGGATCACTTTCAGCCATGGGTGCCGACGCAAGGTCAGGCAGCCTTCGTCTGGAACGTTCTCACGGCGATCGGCGAACGCACCAGGGGCGACCTCGGACCGGGTGTGACCACGCCGAGTTTCCGGTTCCATCCCGCGATCGTGGCGCAGGCATCCGCCACCCTCGCCGCGATGTACCCGGGTCGGCACTGGCTGGGGCTCGGATCGGGCGAGGCCCTCAACGAGCACATCGTCGGCGGCTACTGGCCGGAGGCGCCGGAGCGCATCAACCGCATGTTCGAGGCGATCGACATCATCAAGAAGCTGTTCTCGGCGTCGCTGGCAGGCAAGGATGCCAAGCACTCCGGTCAGTTCTTCAAGCTCGAGTCGACACGGCTGTGGACCATGCCGGAGAAGGCGCCGGAGATTCTCATCGCGACGGCGGGCCCCGTGACCGCCAAGCGCGCCGGCCAGAGCGTGGACGGCCTCATCACGGTCGGCGCGCCGCTGGAGAAGATCAGCGGGCTGTTCGCGAAGTTCGATGAGGGTCAGCGCGATGCGGGCAAGAACCCCGAGAACGCCCCGCGCCTGCTGCAACTGCATCTCAGCTGGGCCCCCACCGACCGTGAGGCCCTGGCGAACGCCGTGCACGAGTGGCCCAATGGAGGCATGAAGTTCCCGAAGGCCGACATCCGCTCGCCGTTCGAGTTCGAGCAGATCGCGAAGCTCGTTCGCCCGGAGGACTTCGAGGGGCGCATGATCATCTCCAGCGATCCCGACGTGCACCGTGCTGCGATCCAGAAGTACGTCGACCTCGGTTTCGACCGGGTGTACCTGCACAACGTCGGGCGCAACCAGCGGGAGTGGATCGAGGTCTTCGGGCGCGACGTGCTGCCCAAGCTCCACCGATGAGCCGCGACCCGTCTGCGGCCGAGCTCCGCGCGTGGGCCGTTCCCGGCATCCGGGAAGTCGTGCCGGGCGATGACCTCGCCGCGCTGGTGGGTGACGCTCTCGAAGCGGATGCCCACGGGCATCCGGAACACGCACTCCGGCCCGGCGACATCCTCGTGGTGACGAGCAAGGTCGTCTCCAAGGCCGAGGGCCGCGTCATCGCGGCCGCGGACCGAGAGGATGCGATCAGCGCCGAGACGGTGCGCGTCGTCGCGACTCGTGCGTACGACGGCGGAATCACCCGCATCGTCGAGAACCGTCAGGGCGTCGTGGGCGCCGCGGCGGGAGTGGACGCGAGCAACGCGCCCGACGGTGTGGTGCTGCTGCTGCCCGACGATCCCGATGCGTCGGCACGATCCCTCCGCCGCGCACTGAGCGAGCGCTTCGGAGTGCACCTCGGGGTGATCGTCAGCGACACCCTGGGTCGCACCTGGCGGGTCGGGCAGACCGATGTCGCGATCGGCGCGGCCGGTGTGCAGGTCATCGACGATCTTCGTGGCCAGACGGATGCCTCGGGCAAGCCACTCGCCGTGACGCAGTCGGCCGTCGGCGATGAGCTGGCTGCACTCGGCGACCTCGTGAAGGGCAAGGCGAGCGGATGCCCGGTCGCGGTCGTCAGAGGCGCGGGGCATTTCGTCGTGCAGAGCCACTCGGGGGAGCGGAGCGAGTCGAAAGACCCTCAACGATCCGCCGACCTGTTCACGACCGGGCGATCGCTGACCCGCACCGGCCCGGGCGACATGTTCCGGCTGGGCACGGATGAGGCCCTCGCAGAGGGCTATCGGCGCGGCCTCGCCGCCGGTCTCGCGCTGATGCCTGGCGGCGAGGAGCCGCTTTGGACGGTCGTGATTCCGTTCAAGGGCGGCGACGGCGCCAAGTCCCGATTCGCCGACGCCGCAGGGATCGACCGACGCCAGCTGTCGCTCGCGTTCCTGACCGACACTCTGTGCGCCGTGCGATGCGCGCCATCAGTGGGTCGGGTGCTGCTGGTCTCCGGCGAACCGGCGATCGCCGACAGGCTCGGCGAGCTGGTGGATTCTGTCGTTCCCGATGCGGGCACGGGCCTGAACGCAGCGGTCGCGGCCGGAGCCGCGGCCGCCGCCGAGCGCTGGCCGGAGATGTTCGTCGCCGTCCTGGTCGGTGACCTTCCGGCACTTCTGCCGGAAGACCTCGACGTTGCATTGCGTCTAGCTGTGGATGCGGCCAGGGGCGGGCATCCGTATGCGTTCGTGGCCGATCACGACGGAACGGGCACCACGGCGGTCACGGCGGCGCCGGGCGCGAGCCTCTCCGCACGCTTCGGCAGTGGCTCCCGCGCCCGGCACGTCGAGGCCGGTTTCCAGGAGCTCGTGATTCCGCCGGAGTCCACGCTGCGGCTCGACATCGACGACGTCTCTGCGCTGAGCGAGGCACGCGCCCGCCTCGGCAGCGCCACGCGAGCCCTCTTCGATTGAGCGGCGACTCGTCGGCCTCGTCAGCCGTTCACGGCATCGCGCCACTTCAGCAGCCTGTGCACGCCGTCCCAGTCGTAGTGCGGAGCGCTGATCGAGAGCGTGTAGAGGCGCGCGCCGAGAGCATGGAACTCGTCGAACCGGGATCGGTCGGCGGCGCGATCCGACTCCACCGAGATCGTGATCTCGCCGAGGTCGCGCCCCACGGTCTCGCACCAGCCGTCGAGAACGCCGAGCTTGTGGCGCAGGGTGTCGGGATCGGAGAAGCTGTGCCAGACATCCGCGTGCTCGGCGACGATTCGGAGTGTCTTGCGCTCGCCGCCACCACCGATGAGCACCGGGATGTCGCGGGTCGGCGCAGGGTTCAGTGTCTGCCAGCGCCGCCTGATGCGCGGCATCGCCTCGGCGAGGGCGTCGAGCCGTGTGCCGGCGGTGCCGAACTCGTACCCGTACTCGTCGTAGTCCCGCTGGAACCAGCCGGAGCCGATGCCGAAGATGAGCCGGCCGGCTCCCGGGGTTCCGTCTGGGGAGGGCTTCGCGCTGATGTGGTCGACGGTGCGGGCCATGTCGGCCAGCAGATCCGGGTTGCGATAGCTGTTGCACGTGACGAGCGGGCCGAACTCGATGCGCTCGGTCTGCTCGGCCCATGCTGCCAGCATGGTCCAGCCCTCGAAGTGCAGGCCGTCCCGTTCGCCGGAGAGCGGGTAGAAGTGATCCCAGTTGAAGGCGATGTCCACGCCGAGGTCTTCGAGCCGCAGCAGGGTGTCGCGCAGGGTCTGATACTCGGCATGCTGCGGCTGCAGCTGCACGCCGATGCGAACGGGCGTTTCCAGAGTGGTCGGCACGGCTCTCCTGGTGTTCTCACGAGCCCGGGGCTCGGGCGGATCGGACGGATGTCTCGACGTTAGCGAGCGTTCCACGCACCGGGGTTCAACTCGGGACCGGCACCCGGAACACGGCCGGGTCGAAGGTGCCGTTGCGCTCGCGGAACGTGTGCGCGTAGCCCGGCCACAGCAGCGCGAGGCGCCCGCTGCGCTCGTCGACGTACCAGCTCGTGCAACCGCTCAGCCATACGGTGTCGCGGGCGGCGGCGTCGATCCCGGCGACGTAGGCATCCTCTGCCTCGCGCGGGATCTCGAGCGGAATGCCCGATTCCTTCAGGTGATCGAGCGCACCGAGCACGTAGTCCAGCTGCGCCTCGATCATGTAGACCGCCGAGTTGTGGCCGAGGCTCGCGTTCGGTCCGTCGAGCACGAACAGGTTCGGAAAGCCGTGCACCACAGTGGATGCATAGGCGCGCATGCCGTTCGCCCAGCTGTCCGCGAGACGGATGCCGCTGCGCCCGGTCACGAGGTCGGCGAACGGCGGTCGTGTCGCGTGGAAGCCCGTGGCGAACACGAGCACGTCGGCCTCGTGGCTGTCTCCCGATTCGGCGATCGCCGTGGAGCCGTCCATGCGCTTCAGGGCGGACGCCTCGAACGTCACGTTCGGCCGCTGCAACGCCGGGTAGAAGTCGTCGGAGAGCAGCACGCGTTTGCAGCCGATCTCGTAGTCGGGCGTCAGCGCGGCGCGCAGCTCCGGGTCGGCGACCTGCGCCTCACGATGGGTGCGAGCACGTTCCCGCAGCTCGCCGATCGCCTCCGGAACGCCGAGCCGTTGCGGAAACGCGCGCTCGGCATCCCAGAAGATGCGCTCGCGCAGACCCGCACGGGCGTCGGCGTCTGCCAGTTCGTCGAGTTCGACAGTGGTGTACGGGCGATCGCCGCGCGGAACCACGTATGGCGCGCTGCGCTGGAACACCGTGACGTGACGGGCACGACGGGCGAGCTCGGGCAGAAGCTGCACCGCCGACGCCCCGGTGCCGACCAGGCCGACACGGGCATCCGCCAGCGGCAGGTGGTCGTCCCAGGACGCCGTGTGCATCACGGGGCCGTCGAAACTCTGCAGGCCCTCGATCGCTGGGATGCGCGGTTCGCTCAGCCGCCCCACCGCGCTCACCAGCACGCGCGCCCGGTAACGGGTGGCCGGTGTGGTGACGAGCCAGCGTTCCTCGTCGGCGAGCCAGCGGGCATCCGTGACGGGCTCGCCGAACCGCAGGTGGGGGAGGAGCCCTTCCTCTCGCGCGCACTCGCGCAGGTATTCCTGCAGCTCGGCACCGCTCGGGTACACGTGCGACCAGTCCGGTTTGGTGCGGAACGAATACGAGTACAAATGCGAGGGTATGTCGCACGCCACGCCCGGGTACACGTTGTCGCGCCACGTGCCGCCGACATCGTCGGCCCGTTCGAGGATCACGAACGACTCCTTCGCGTGCTGGTCGGCAGCGCGACGCTTCAGCCGGATGCCCATGCCCAGCCCCGCGAAACCGGCGCCGACGATCGCGACGTCGACCTCGACGGCATCGCCGCTCGGGCTCGTTGAACCCGCGCCGGCAGGCACCGGTTGCGCTCCCCGGCGCCAGGCCGTCTCGCGCATCATCCCGCGATCCGCTCGTACGTCGTCGTGCGTTGTACCAGCGGTCGCGCGACCTCGTCGGCGATGCGGCGCATGTCGGCGACGTTCAGCACGCGTCCCTGCTCCGGACCGGACCAGGGTGCGACCTCGCCGTCGATCAGCACGCCGCCCAGGTCGTCGGCACCGCCCTGCAGCACGAGGCGCGTGGCCCGCAGACCGAGCTTCGTCCAGGCGGCCTGCAGGTGATCGATAGTTCCTGCCAGCAAGAGCCTGGCCACGGCGTGCACGGCGCGCGACTCGCGCAGGGTCGGTCCAGGTCGTGCCCCGGGCACGGTGACGGGCGAGTCCTGGGGCACGAACGGCATCGCGATGAACTCGGTGAAGCCGCCGGTGCGCTTCTGCAGCTCGGCGAGCATCCGCAGGTGCGCCACCTGATCGGATGCCGTCTCGATGTGCCCGTAGACCATGGTCGCGGTCGAGCGCAGTCCGGCCTGGTGCGACGCCTCGATGGTCGAGATCCACTCGGCGACCGGCAGCTCCGTGCCGCCGGAGAGGATGCCCCGGATGCGGTCGTCGAGAATGCGGGCACCCGTGCCAGGCACGGTGCCCACGCCCGCGTCGCGGAGCATCCGGAGATATTCCGCCAGAGGCATATGGGAGCGCCGAGCTCCGTCCAACAGCTCGATCGGGCGGTAGGCGTGCACGTGCAACTGCGGCTGGTGCGCGTGTATGGCGCGGACGAGGTCCGGGTACGCTGACGCGGGCAGCTGTTCGCCGATGCGCCCCTGCACGCAGACCTCGGTGGCTCCGAGGGTCGCCGCCTCGTCCGCCAGCGCCGTGACGAGGTCCGGCGTGAGCCCCTCGGCGCGCGTTCCCGCCGCCGAGGGCGCGTCCCCCTGTCTGCGAGCGTGCGCGGTCGTGGCCCGCGCCGTGCGGAAGAGGGATGCATCGATGTTGCGATTGACGACAAAGGTGATCTCGTCGCCCGCACGCTCGCGTCGCACGTCATCGGCGACGTCGACGAGCGCTTCGAGGTCGTCGCCGTCCGCGGCCAGAAGAGCGACATAGTCCGCGTCGTCGAGCGCCGCGGGATCGCGCCGCGCCGCCTCGAGCAGCGCGGCGATCCCGTTCACCGCGGATCCGGTCACCGCATGTTCGCGCCACCTTGCGGCGTCTGCGCCAGGCTTACTGGCGCGGACGCCGAGGCCTGGCGCAATCGCCTGCGCGGTCTCGGAATGGATGCTCCAGTGGCGCCCCGCGAGGGGCGCGCTCTCGTCTGCGAGCCCGCTCTCGTCCGCAAGGGCACGCAGGTGCGGAAGCACGGCCGGATCGATCCACGGCTCGCCCTCGTGCACGAAGTGCGGGTGCGCCGTCAACCGTTCGTGCAGCGTGTATCCGGCGAGCCCGGTGAGCCGCGCCAGCTCATCGATCTGGGGCCACGGCCGCTCCGGATTGACGTGGTCGGGAGTGAGCGGGCTGACGCCTCCCCAGTCGTCGATGCCGGCGCGGATCAACAGCGCCAGTTCGTCGTGATCGGTGAGGTTCGGGGGTGCCTGCACGCGGGCATCCGCTCCGAGCACGAGGCGGGTGACCGCGACAGCGGCCGCGTACTCGTTGGCCGCGAGGTCGGGGCGGTGCATCATGGCGGTCGCGTCTTTCGCTCTGAAGTTCTGCACGATCACCTCCTGCACATGCCCCCACCTGGCGTGCGAGTCCCGGAGCGCGAACATGGCGTCGACGCGGTCGCGGACCGTCTCGCCGATGCCGAGGAGCACGCCGGTGGTAAAGGGGATCCGCGAACGTCCTGCATCGTCGATGACGCGCATCCGAACCGCCGGGTCCTTGTCGGGCGAGCCGAAGTGCGCTTGCCCCTTGTCGGCCCAGAGCCGCACCGACGTGGTCTCCAGCATCATGCCCATCGAGGGGGCCACCGGCTTCAGCCGCTGCAGCTCGGCCCAGCTCATCACGCCGGGGTTGAGGTGGGGGAGCAGTCCGGTCTCCTCGAGCACTCGGATCGCCACGGCCCGCATGTACTCCAGCGTCGACGCGTAGCCGTGCTCGGTGAGCCACTCCCGTGCGACAGCCCAGCGGTTCTCCGGCCGGTCGCCGAGCGTGAAGAGAGCCTCCTTGCAGCCCATCGCCGCGCCCTGCCTGGCGATCTCCAGCACCTCGTCTTCGGAGAGGAACGGCGAGATGCCCGCCTTGGCCAGCTTGCCGGGTGTCTGCACGAAGATGCAGTAGTGGCAGCGGTCCTGGCACAGATGCGTCAGGGGGATGAACACCTTGCGGGAGTACGTGATGACACGAGGGCGTCCGGCACGCTCGAGCCCCGCGTCGCGGAGGCGACCGGCGATGCCGAGCAGCGCGTCGAGGTCGGCGTCGCGCGCGAACAGCAGCGTCTGAGCGTCGTCTCTCGCCGGCGGCATGCCCGCCTCCGCCGCTCGGCGCGCGCTTGCCAGCGCGTCCGTCATGCGCTCGAGGGATGGACGCACTGCGGCGCTTCCGTTCTCCTGCGGCATCGACGAGGTCGCCCGAGACGAACCAGCGGATGCCCGCCCGCGGGAAGAGACATCGGTGACGGTCAACTGCTGCGCGGCCACGGGCATCCTCTGGTGCGTGCCCGATCGCGGGAGCCGATCGGGCTGACAGGAACAAGGGAAAAGAGAGATGCGACCCAAAGCCAGGCCATACAGCTGATTCGTGGCGAGCATACTCGCACGGCCCCGGCCCCGGCCCCGGTCCCGGCCCCGGTCCCGGTCCCGGTCCTGTTCCGGCCCCGGTCCTGTTCCGGCCCCGGTCGAAGTCGTCAACAGGACAGATCGCGCTCTCCGCCCGAGAACATGCCAAGTTGGCATGTTCCACGCCGGATGTCATGTCGAGCCACTTCGGCTTCGCGTCATCGCGGCGCGTACCCTGGTGCGCGGTGCGCCGAGCTCAGCTCCGGGTGAGCCGCACAACAGGGATGACTCGGCTGGTCTTCTTCTCGTAGTCGAGGAATCCGGGGTTGTGGCGCGTGAACTCCTGCCACGCGGCGTCGCGTTCCTCGCCGCGCAGTGCAGCGGCGTGCACCTGCACCTCGCCGTCGTCCGGAGTCTCGATCGTCAAGTCGGGGTGGGTGAGCAGGTTGTGATACCAGGCCGGATTCTCGGGAGCACCGGCCTTCGATGCCGCGATGAGCCAGGCATCCGGTGCCGTTTTCAGGGCGGCGACGGGGGTGACGCGTTCGACACCGCTCTTCGCTCCGGTGTGGTGCAGCAGCACGAGCCCGCGCCCGAAGTGCGTGACGGTGCCACCGTTCGCTCGGAACTCGTCGACGATCGGCTGGTTGTAGTCGTTGTGGTCTGCCATGAGGCGATCGTAGAGACACCGCCCCGCGCGCGGGGGCGATGCGGCGGCCGAGGCCGTGTGTCAGACGGCAGCCAGCGCGAGCACGTCCGCGGCCAGCTGCGACGTGGCCGGCACGTCGCGCATCCACAGGGGAACGGCACGGGCGGCGATCCCGGCGGATTCCAGAGCGGGCACCGCATCGGCGTCCACCTCGTCGACCAGCCAGCCGTCGAGCAGGCCGCCCGTCTCCGAACGGCGTGCGCCGTAGTGCAGGCCGACCGCCTCGGCGGACGTCTCGACGCCGATCACGGCGAGGCAGGCATCCGCCATGCCACGCACAGCGGCACCGCCGATGATCGGCGAGACGCCGACGACGCGCGCCGACGTCTCGCGCACGGCCGCCCGAACCCCTGGCACATCGAGGATCGTCCCGACCGACACCACAGGATTGGACGGCGGCACGATGACGACGTCGGCGTCGCGGATCGCCTCGATCACGCCGGGCGCGGCGGTCGCGGACTCGAGCCCCACCTGCACGAATTCGGTGGCCGGCACGCCGGCGCGGTAGCGCACCCACCACTCCTCGAAGTGGATGAGCGAGCCCGACGGATGCCCGTCGACCCGCTCGCCCAGCCGCACGTGCGTCTCCACGGGCGTGTCGCTCATCGGCAGCAGCCGCGCCTTCGGCCGCCAGCGCCTGCACAGGTACTCGGTCGCCTCGCTGAGCGTTGCGCCCTCACGGAGCAGCTCGGTGCGCACGATGTGCGTTCCGAGGTCGAGGTCGCCGAGCGTGAACCAGTCCCACCCCTTGCCGTATGCGGCGATCTCGCCGGAGACCCGCCGGGTCTCGTCGTCGCGCCCCCAGCCCTGTTCCTCGCTGATGCCGCCGCCGAGGGTGTACATCACGGTGTCGAGGTCGGGGCAGACGCGCAGGCCGTTCAGCGTCATGTCGTCGCCCGTGTTGACCACAACGGTGACAGCAACGCGCGAGCCGCCTTCCCCGTCGGGGTAGGCGTCGGTCAGGTGTGCAAGGAGTCCGCGGGTGAAGCGGGCGCCACCCACCCCGCCGGCCAGAACGGTCACGCGTCGCAGATCGGTCATGTGATCAAGTCAACCAGGCTGTTGCGTGCGCCGTGCGTGCCCCGACCCCTGAGACGGCGTTCGGCGGCGCCTGCTGTGATATCTGGGTCGAGATATCCGGGCCGAGCGAGGCGTCGTCTGCGCCAGAATCGACGCATGCCCGTGCCGCGCAGCTCTCCACCGCTTCGCGGCGTGCGGGCATCCGTCGCCTGGTTCTCCCGAACCGGGTTCTTCCGCGCGGTCGGGCCGGCTGTCATGCCTCCGCTGGAGCGGGGCATGGCCTTCATCACCCACGGAAGGCTGCAGTTGAGCGGGCTGCTCGTGCCGTCACTGGTGCTGCGCACGACAGGGGCGAAGAGTGGCCTTCAGCGGGAGACGACGTTGATGTACTGCCCGGAGCCGGGCGGGCGGATGCTCGTGACCGGCAGCAATTTCGCTCGCGACACGCATCCGGCATGGACCGCGAACCTGCTTGCGCATCCCGACGCGACGGTGGTGGTGCACGGCAGGCCGATCGCGGTGCGGGCGCAGCTCATCGCCGACGACGAGCGGGAGGACGTCTGGGCGTACATCCAGCACCAGTGGCCGGGGTATCGCGGTTACGAGCGCGCGAGCGGCCGGGTTCTGCGCGTCTTCCGGCTCACACCGACGACCGCGGGTTGAGCCGGTCGGAACCCTACTTCAGCAGCCGCGACAGCACCCGGTCCGCCAGCGGCTTGCCGCCGGTCTGGCAGGTCGGGCAGTACTGGAACGTCGAGTCCGCGTAGATGACCTGCCTGATGGTGTCACCGCACACCGGGCAGGGCTCGCCTGTTCTGGCGTGCACACGCAGGTTCGACTTCTTCTCCGCTTTGAGGTCGGACGCCTTCAGCCCGTCCGCACGCTCCAACGCGTCGCGGAGCGTGGACCGCGTCGCCTCGTAGAGGGTGTGCACGTCGGTGGCAGGCATGTTCGCAGGCTTGAACGGCGACATCTTCGCCACGTGCAGGATCTCGTCGGAGTACGCGTTGCCGATGCCAGCGATCTTCGCCTGATCGCGCAGCACACCCTTGATCCGACCTCGTCCGGCGGCGGCGAGGATGCCCGCGAAGACCTCCTCGGTGAACTCAGGCGCCAGCGGGTCGGGTCCCAGCCGCGCGATGCCCGGCACGTCGCTGGGGCTCCGCACCAGGTAGATCGCCAGGCTCTTCTTCGTGCCCGCCTCGGTGATGTCGATCCCCGAGCCGTCGTCGAGCACGAGACGTGCCGCCAGAGGGCCGGCGCTCCGTCCGCGCGGGCGTGCGGCGGGAACCGGTGCGGCATCCCGCCAACGAATCCAGCCCGCCCGGGCGAGATGGATGATCAGGTGCAGTTCATCGGTCGACTCCGCACCCCCGCCCCCCGACACCACCGTGGCGTCGAGGAACTTGCCGTGCCTGCCGACGCCGGCCACGAGCATCCCCTGCAGCGCCGACACCGGCGGGTCGAACGTCTTCAGCGCCGCGAACGATGTGACGTCGAGCCGGTCGATGACATGCCCGTTCAGCCGGCTCCCGAGGTCGGCGGCCAGGGCATGCACTTCCGGCAGTTCGGGCACCTGAACATTGTGCCCCGCGTCGCCGACATCCGGGCCGCCTCACGCCAGATCGTTGACCGCGAACCCGTCGGCGTGCTCGGTGAGACGGGAGTCGCTGGTTCACAATTCGCGGCAGCCGCCGAGCCCGGCCGCGCCGACGCGAGGGGTATCGGGCGTGCGGATGCCGTGTGGTTCCCGCAACACCGCTGCTCGTCGGTAGGCGATGGCATCGATGTCGAGCACCTGAAACCGCTCGAACAGCCGCTCGCACCGGTCCGCCGGTCAGCTCAGGATGTCTTTCGGTCAGCTCAGGATGTCTTTCGTCGCGAACCTGCCGTACGCCAGACATCCGAACACCACGATGTAGCCCAGTTGCAGCACCGCATTCTGCCCATACGAATCCCACACGACGGGATCGCGCAGCAGGTCGCCGAATCCGAGCCAGTAGTGGGTGAACAGCCATGGATGCAGCCAGTCGAGTTGCGGGAGCTGATCCAGTATCTGCGACACCCCGGCCAGCACGACGGTGGCCGCCATGGCACCCACCGGAACGGTCGTGAGCGTGGAGATGAACAGGCCGATGGCGCCCAGCCCGAGCAGCGAGATGGTGACGTACCCGGCCATCAGAGCGGTGCGACCGAAGAATCCGCCCGCGTCAACGGTGTCGCCGGAGAGCAGCGTGACCGGGCCGACCGGGAAGAGCAGAGCGCCGATCCCGATGCCGGCCAGCACGATCACCACAGTGGCTGCCAGGGAGAACGCGATCACTCCCGCGTACTTCACCACCAGCAGACGGATGCGGCCGGCCGGCGCGACGAGCAGGTACCGGAGTGTACCGAGCCCCGCCTCGCCGGCGATCGTGTCGCCGGCCACGACGCCGAGCGTGAGCGGCAGGAAGAGCGGAATGCACACCACGAGCGCAGTGAACCCCACGAAGAGCCCGTTGTCGGTGATGGATCCCAGGAAAGCCGGGCCGCGCCCGCCGGATCCCGCACCGGTGACGCGCACCACGATGGCGATCAGCACGGGAACGGCGGCGAGCGCCACGAGCATGGCGATCGTGCGGCGGCGACGGAACAGCGTGCCGAGCTCGGACCCGAGGAGCGCGAACGGGCGCAGGTGTGCGACGCCCGCGACGGGCTCCGCGTTCGCCGTCGTCGCGGCCGGTGCACCGGGCCCGGTCGCCTCACCCTGCGACATCGAAGCCCTCCCCGGTCAACGCCACGAAGCGGTCCTCGAGAGAGGGCGAGGTCACTTCGAACCCGCGAACCCGAACGCCGGCGGCGACCAGGGCCGCGACGAGGTCCTCGGCCGCGGTGCCCGCATCGAGCGCTGCCGTCACCACCTCACCGGCCATGGACGGATCGAGCCCGATGCCTAGAAGAACGGATGCCGCGCCACGGGCATCCGGGGTCCGCACCACGGCCTCCCGGCCACCGGTGGCCCGCAGTTCCTCCAGCGACCCGGATGCCACCAGCCGGCCCGCGCGCATCACGGCCACATGGCTGCACAACTGCTCCACCTCGCTCAGCAGGTGGCTGGAGACGAAGACCGTGGCTCCATCGTCGGCGAGGCGACGGATGAGCGAGCGCACCTCGCGTGTGCCCTGGGGGTCCAGCCCGTTGCTGGGCTCGTCGAGCACGAGCAGCTCCCGCTCCCGCAGCAGCGCCCCCGCCAGGCCGAGACGCTGCTTCATGCCGAGCGAGTAGGCGTGCGCCTTCTTGTCAGCGGCGTGCGTGAGTCCCACCCGATTCAGCGCCTCGGCAACTCTCGCGCGCCTCGTGTTCGAAACGGACCGCGGGTCGGCGGCGTCCAGCCGGCTGAGGTTTGCGCGTCCGGTGAGGAACGGGTAGAACGCGGGCCCCTCGACCAGAGCGCCGACTCGGGGGAGCACGGTGGCGGATGCCCGTGGCATCCGTTCTCCGAGCAGCTCAACCTCGCCCGCGTTCGGCGACGTCAGCCCGAGCAGCATTCGTATGGTGGTCGTCTTGCCCGAACCGTTCGGGCCGAGGAAGCCGTAGACGGACCCCCGCGGAACCCTGAGCTCGAGGCCGTCGACGGCCAGTTGGTGCCCGAATCGCTTCGTCAGCCCGGTGCTGGCGATCGCCAGGTCGGCACCGCCTTGCCGCGCGCCGTCTTGCCCGGAACCGCCGGGTTCGTTGCTGACCGGCGCGGCCGTCGTTCCGGTAGCCGCACCGATCGGCGTCACTTGGCCGCCGACTCGAGCGCGCTGAGCGGAACCGCCCCCGCGTACAGACGTCCGTCCGAGGTGATCAGCACGGAGAACAGCGACGTCTGCAGACCACGGCCGCCGTCGACGGACTGGGTGAGCTCGTTCAGCAGGTGCGACTGTCCTGCCGTCAGGCCGGACATGCCGGCGCCGAGCGAGCCGGCGGGCACCGCCACGATCGACGCCCACCCGGAGCCGATCACCGTCGGGCCCTCGAACGAGCCGGGCATGCGGTTGTCGGGGCGCTCGGCGTGCGAACCGTGCGACGGCAGCGACTTCTGCGTCACCTTCGCGCCCTTGGGCGGTGTGAACGTGAAGTTCGATGCAGCCGGCGTGCCGAAGTCCACCCGCGTGAACGCCACGGACACGGCGGGAGTCTTCTGGCCGCTCGCATCGATCTCTACTGCCAGCGGAACTCCGGTCTTCGCGTCGACCGACAGAACGGCCTTGCCCACGAGCGTGTCGGATGTCTTCGGCGTGATCGTCAGCCGCCACACGTCGTGAGAGGCGACGGAAGACTTCGACACGGTCAGCGTCGAGGTCTTGCTCGCGTCCTGCACGAGCTTGTCGGCGAGGCTCTGCGGAGTGGCGGTCGGCGTTCCGGATGCTCCGTCTTGCGACGCCGTCTTCGACGGCAGCTTCACGTGTACGGCCTTGTCGGTCTTCGAGTCCCAGGTCCACAGGTCGGTGCCGCTGCGCACCACGTCGCGCTCGGCGAGGCTGTCCAGCACCTGAATGCGCTGCTTGCTCTGGCCGTCCACGTAGACCTGCGCCTTATGCGAAGCGGTCAGCAGTTCCAGGATGCTCGATGCCTGGGCATCCGAAGATCCGGTGCCGGCGGCGCCCATCGCCCCCGACGGAAGCTCGGGCAGCCCGAGGTCGCTGGTCTGCTCGATGCTGCCCGAGTAGTGGGCATCCTTCGCCTTCGCGATCAGTGCGAGCACCTGCGTCGCCGACGGTGTCGACGCGCGTGCTTCGCTCAAGCCGCTCGCGAACGCGGGCGCAGCCACGGCACCCGCCACGACGACCGGCGCCACCACGGCGGGCAGCCACTTCAGAAGTCTCTTCATCACGAATCTCCTCGTGGAATCCTTGCGGACGGTGGAATCCTTGGGGACGGAATCCTCGGGGACGCCCTGAGCGTCAGGCTAACCCCCGAATGCTCCGACCTGGCTGGGATGATTCGTCGAACATGCTCGGGCACAATCGAACATGCTCGGGCACAATGAAGGCGTGTCGCGCGGACTTCTGATCATCGACGTACAGAACGACTTCACCGAAGGCGGCGCGCTGGGCGTGTCGGGAGGAGCCGCTGTGGCGGCAGGCATCACCCGGTTGCTCTCCCAGAGCGGCGAGCGGTACGGCCTCGTGGTGGCCTCGCGTGACTGGCACAACGCGGGCGATGACAACGGGGGCCACTTCGCCCCGGCCGATGCCGAACCGGACTTCGTCGCCACCTGGCCGGTGCACTGCGTAGCCGGCACGGCCGGCGCGGACTACCACCCGGCACTGGATGTCCGCGGCGTCGACGTGCACATCCGCAAGGGTCAGGGCGTTCCCGCCTACTCCATCTACGAGGGCACGTCGGATGACGGGGCCGGGCTCAGCGCCATCCTCGACTCCGCCGACGTGCACGAGCTTGACCTCGTCGGCATCGCCACCGACTACTGCGTGCGCGCTTCCGCACTGGATGCACTGTCGGACGGGCGGAACGTGCGTGTCCTCGTCGACCTCGTGGCCGGGGTCTCACCCGAGTCGAGCGCTCGAGCACTGGAAGAACTGCGCGCCGCGGGGGCGACGCTGGCGCACAGCGACGGCTGAGACGCGCGCCGGAGCTTCGTACCTCCGCGGCGGCCCGCCACGGAGGCGCTGACGCAACAGCGCTAGTGGCTGCCCTCGATGGCGTGGTGCTCAGTGTTGACGATCGCGCCGCGCTCTGGATGCGTCGCGCGCGTGTGAGCATCTTTCGCCGAGTCGTAGAGGGCCCACAAGCAGAACAGCCCGAAGATCACTGCGCCTGCAGCGAAGACCAAGTACTCCACGGAACGCTCCCTCTCGTCGTGCCCGGATCTCACTCTATCGTGCGCTCACGACACGCCTGGTGCAGAGGTTCCGATCGTCGAGGAGATGACGCCGACAATCATGACGACTTTGATGACGATGAGCACGATACCGATCACGATCACCGCGACCAACGCCCAGACCGGCCACAGCGCATCTTTGCCTCCGCGCCGGTGCGACACGACCGTGCGCCCGATCACATACACGAACGGGATTCCGAAGGTGACGAGGGTGAGGAACGCCCACGCCCAATGGAACGGGCGAACAAACCCGCGGCGGCCCAGTTCGCGCCAATCGAAATAGGCGAACATCACACCCAAGCCATAGACGACGAACCCGAGCACGTCGACTAAGAGGGCTCCGACGATGAAGCCGCTCATCGTGGACGTGAGGTGCGAGATCTCGGCGCCACCGGGGTTTGCACCCGATGCGCTGAGCGCGATGACGGCCCGGAAGTACGACGTGAAGTCGACGAACATGTAGGCGATCGTCGTGAGCAGCGGGAGCCCGACGACCAGCCAGACCGGCCAGGTCAGCGCGGATGTTCCGGGCTTCACGGGTGGGAACGCCGGCGCGGCACCGCCGGCATAACCGCCGGGGCCGTAGGCAGGGGCCGGAGCCGGCGCGTAGCCGGGTTGCGCAGCCGATGGCGGGTAGGAGGGCCGTGCCGGTTCCCGGAGCGCAGGCGCGGGCTGTGCCGGCTGACCGTAGCCGGGCTGCGCGGGCGTCGGATGCGGGGCAACGGGCGGGCGGGCATCCTGCCCAGCGTCGTACAGCGGCTGCGGGGCAGGCACCGCCGGACGGGAGTGCTCGGTCCATCGTGCGCCGTCCCACCAGCGCTGACCGCCCGGGTTGTTCGGGTCGGGGTCCGGATACCAGGCCGGGGGTGTCTGATGCTGGTGCGGGTCGGTCATCGATGTTCTCCTGCGTCACTTGTGCCCTGGCTCGTAGGTTGCGCCGGCACGCCGTGAGCGTAGCGCAACCGGTTAAGAGCACTCCAGCGCCGGGCTGTGCCGCGCCCATGCCTACGATGGGGCGATGGCCGGTGGCACCAGCAGCGAACCGATGGCGACGGGATCCACCCGCGCCGACGTCTGGGTCTGGGCTGTTCGCTTCTACAAGACGCGGTCGCTGGCGACCGTCGCCTGCAAGGCCGGTCACGTGAAGGTCAACGGCGAACGGGCCAAACCGGCTCAGGTCGTGCGGGTCGGCGACGAGGTGCGCGTGACGACGGACCGCGAGCACATCGTTCAGGTGCAGGGCATTCTCGTCAAGCGCGTCGGGGCACCCATAGCGCAGGCGGCGTATCTGGACCGCACGCCGGCGCTCCCGCCCCGCGTGGAGCAGCCGTCGGCGGTCGTGCGTGAACGGGGAGCCGGGCGCCCCACGAAGCGCGAACGTCGCGAGCTCGAACGCCTCCGTGGCCGCGACTGACGATTCAGGCGGGAGCAGGGCGCGTCAGCGTGCTCTGCCGAATCGATCGAGTCGGTCGAGTGCGCGGTGCGAACACTGACGTCGGGCTCGGCTCAGCGCTTCACGACGACGCGGGCAACGGCGCCGCCGCGAAGAAGTGCCAGCCGATCCACCACCAGAACAGGATGAGCGTGATGCGCAGGGCCCGCGACGTCATCACCCGGTCGAGCAGAGTGCCGAACGAGGCGAGCCGTTCGGGAACCCGCCACGCATACCAGACGAGCACGATGGCGAAGATGCCGACCGCGATGTAACCGGTGATCGAGATGATGCGACTCACGGATGCCTCCCCCTGCGCAGCAGCGCCGCCCCGCCGAGGATCCACAGCGTCGCGCACACCGCGCGGCCGATCGGGTTCGCCACGATCGGATCGATGAGGTCGGACAGCACCGGATGATCCCACTCGGCCTGCGGAGACGGCATCGCGAGAAAGAAGTGCAGCAGCTCCCACAGACAGAGGAAGACGCCGGCACACGCCCACAGCACGGCGGACCGGATGGCGGCGCGGCGCAGCGCTTCCGCCTGCTCGACGGACCGCTCGGCCTCGGTGTCCACCGGGTAGATGTCGTCGCCGCGCCAGCCCACGATGACGGTCGTCGCCCCGATGACGCACACCACCACGAGGTCGGCGACTCCCCACTGCGGCGCGAGGGTGATGACGGAGACCGCGAGCACCCCGAGCGCGATCTGCACGGCCAGATGCAGGCGGGGGAGCGGATAGCGGTCCAGTCTGCGCAGCCAGCCGGCGGCATCCGCCAGCAGGGCGGCGCCCGCTGCGAGGAAGAACGCGCCGTCGATCGGGGCTCCGCGGTAGATCTGGAACGATCCGCAGATCAGCAGGATCGCGATCCACCACCAGTCCAGGCGCAGGTGGGCGACGAACCGGGCCCGGCGGATGCGGGCATCCCGAAGCCGGCCGTGCTCCGGCCGCCGTGACGAGGAACGGCCCGCCACGATCAGGCCTCGATCGGACCAAGCCAGGCGGTCGCCACAGTCGAGTGAGCCGACTCGTCGTCGGACGGATGGAACATGCCGGCGAGCACATCGCGGTACAGCCGGCCGAGCTCGCTCGCGGCGAAGTAGCTGCCCCCGCCGGAGACCCGGATCGCCTTGTCGACCACGTCGCGAGCCGTCTCGGTGGCGCGCACCTTCATGCCGACCAGCTTTGCGAACCATTGCCCGCCGTGGTCGACGAGAGCGTCGACGTCGCTTGTGACGGCATCCAGCTGCGGGTACAGCGCATCTTGTGCGATCGCCGCGTCAGCGATGCGCCAACGGATGTCGGGATCCTGCGCGTACGGCCGCCCGTCGTTCTTCATCGAGGTGCGCCTCTTCACGGCTTCGACCGCAAGCTGAAGCGCCCGCGCCCCGATGCCCGTGTACACGGCGGCCAGCAGCAGCTCGAAGTTCGCGAAGATGCCGAACGTGAGCAGGTCGGCGTTCGGGCCGGGATCCAACCTCCGCGCGATGCGGTCGGCGGGAGCGTGCGCGCCGTCCAGCCGGGTCGAGTTCGATTGCGAAGCCCGCATGCCGATCGTGTTCCAGTCGTCGGCGATCTCGAAGCCGCCCTTCGAGCGGTCGATGAAGCCGAACACGATCTTCGGGGCGTCCTCGCTCGTGGAATCCAGACCCATGGTGCCCAGCCGCGTCCAGGCGGGGGAGAGGGAGGTGAAGATCTTGGTGCCGTGGAACGTGTAGCCGCCTTTCCCGTCGGGGCGGGCATCCGTTCGCGAACCGAAGAGCACCAGGTCGTTGCCGCCCTCACTGATGCCGAACCCGAACACCTCGCCTGCGCCGGCCTCACGCTGCACGAACTCGAGAGAGTCGTCGCCACGGTCGCGAAGCACCTTCGCAACGCCCGTCCACACCAGGTGCATGTTGACGGCGAGCGCCGTCGCAGGCGCAGCGGATGCCAGCCGCACCTGCTCGCGCGCAGCCTCGCGCAGCGAAAGTCCCAGCCCGCCGAACTCCTCGGGCACCAGTGCGCGCAGGTAGCCTGCGTCGGCGAGCTCGGCGAGATCTTCCGTGAAGAAGGTGTTGTCGCGGTCGTATCCCGCGGCTCGGGATCGGATGCGCTCCAGCAGTTCCTCCGACAGCACGCGCACAGCAGACTCGCTCACGTTTCCCAGGTTACGCTCGCGCGCTGGAGCGGGGGGCGACGGCGCCGGTTGACATCGCAGACGCTTAGGGCTGCACCACAACCGCGCCGGCATAGCCGGCGCGGCGCTGGCGTCGCGGCGACGGTCCACCGGACCGTCGCTCCAAGCTCTAGCGCGCACACCGTTATCGTGGCCCCCATGCAGGAGCGCATCATGGAGACCCGCACCCTCGGCCGCACCGGACGCACGGTATCCGTCATCGGACTGGGAACATGGCAGCTGGGTGCCGACTGGGGGAGCGTGAGCGAGGCGGAGGCGCTCGCCGTGCTGGAGGCATCCGTCGAGGCCGGAGTCACGTTCTTCGACACGGCCGACGTGTACGGAGACGGTCGCAGTGAGAGCATCATCGGCCGCTTCCGCGCCGCGCATCCCGACGCCGGCGTCACCGTCGCGACCAAGATGGGTCGCCGGGTCGACCAGGAGCCGGAGAACTACACTCTGAAGAATTTCAGGGGGTGGATCGACCGATCGCGCGCCAACCTGCGCACCGAAACGCTCGACCTCGTGCAACTGCACTGCCCGCCGACGCCCGTGTACTCCAGCGACGAGGTCTTCGATGCGCTCGACATGCTCGTCGACGAGGGCGCGATCGCGAACTATGGCGTGAGCGTCGAGCGCTGCGACGAGGCGCTCACCGCCATTGCACGGCCGAACGTGGCGACGGTGCAGATCATCGTTAACGCGTTCAGGCTGAAGCCGCTCGAGCGCGTGCTGCCCGCGGCGCTGGATGCCGGCGTCGGCATCATCGCGCGGGTTCCGCTGGCGAGCGGCCTGCTCAGCGGGCGCTACACGAAAGAGACGACTTTCGCCCCGCACGATCATCGGGCATTCAACCGGCACGGCGAGGCGTTCGACGTCGGAGAGACGTTCTCGGGTGTGGACTACGACACCGGAGTAGAGGCGGCGCAGCGGTTCGCGGAGGTCGTGGCATCCGTTCGCGACCGCATCGGCATCGAGTGCGCAGACAAGCTCACCACGGCGAAGGCGGCGCTCGCGTGGGTGGCGCAGCAGCCGGGGGTGAGCTCCGTCATCCCCGGCGCGCGTAACGTGGATCAGGCGCGCTCCAACGCCGCCGCCGGATCCGTCGCCCCATTGGGCGCCGAGTTCGACAGTGCCGTGCGCGAGATCTATGACGAGTACTTCCACGCGAGCGTGCACGACAGGTGGTGACGCGCTTCGAAGGTGCTGTTGGGGTCGGCGCGAAGAGTGATGGAGGCGGGATGACGAGGCTGATGATCGTCGTGGGCAGCGTGCGCAACGGCCGCATCGGGCTGCCGATCGCGGAATGGGTACGCGACACCGTCGAGCGCGACGGCCGATTCGAGGTGGACTGGGCCGACCTCAAAGAGATCGCGCTTCCGCTCATGACCGAGCCGAACCATCCGCGACTTCGCCAGTACACGCAGCAGTCGACGATCGACTGGAGCGAGAGGGTGGATGCCGCCGACGCGTTCGTCTTCGTGCAGCCCGAGTACAACTACAGTTACGCGCCCGCCCTGAAGAACGCCCTCGACCATCTGTCGCGGGAGTGGTGGCGCAAACCGCTCGGAACGGTCAGTTACGGCGGCATCTCCGGCGGAACGCGCGGCGTGACCGCACTACGGGTGCCGGAGGTGGCGGTCGGCCTTGTGCCGACGTCTGCGAACGTCGAGATCCCGTGGGCGGCGAAGCAGATCGCCGACGACGGTGCCTTCGAGCCGAACGAGCACCAGGAACGGATGCTCGCAGCCCAGCTCGACGAACTCCTCGCCTTGGACCACGCGCTCGCGCCGTTGCGCGCTGACCGCGCCCGCTGAGGCGCCGGCACTCAGGCCGACTACAGCAGGCCGACTAGAGCAGGGCGACTACAGCAGGCCGGCCGCAGCGGGCAGGTTGCAGCAGGCCGGCCCAGCGGGCAGGCAGGCCGGCCCAGCGGGCAGGCAGGCCGGCCAGGCAGGCAGGCCGGCCAGGCAGGCCCAGCAGGCCCGGCAAGCCGGCTTGCCGGCTGGCCGCCGCAGCTTCTCTCCGGCGATGCGCCGGAAATCGCGTGAGCGGACGACATCCCCGCGAGCTTCACGGTGTCAGACTTGTCCACGTCGCACTCGCGTCGGTGAAAGGCTTGTCATGGGCTGTGCGCCGAGGTCCAAGGCCATGCGAACGCGCTACGTCGTCGTCGCTGTGGCCATCGCGTTGCTGGCCGGGTGCTCCGCGTCCGCGCCCGGCCGCCCGGCCCCGTCCGCAGACGGCTCCGGCGATGATTCCGGAGCGGGTGTCGTGCGCCTCGTCTCGATCGGTGGCGGCCGAAAGCTGGCTCTCGATTGCCAGGGATCCGGTTCCCCGACAGTCGTTCTCGTCTCAGGCACCGGCGGGGCAGGTGACGAGTGGATGAGCGTGACCGATCCGACGCGCCCTCGAGCGGCTCCTACGCTCAGCACGAGGTCGGTCTTCGGCGTCCTCTCCCGCATGACCCGGGTATGCGCCTACGACCGCCCTGGCACGATTCTCATCTCGGATGCGCCGGTGCCGTCGACCCCCGTCGCCCAGCCGACGACGGCGCAGGACGGCGTCGCCGACCTCGCCGCGGTGCTCTCGGCGGCCCGGATCGACGGGCCGTACGTGCTCGTCGGGGCCTCCTGGGGCGGCATGATCGCGCAGCTCTATGCTCGCGAGCATCCGGCGCAGACGAAAGGCATCGTGCTCGTCGATTCGTCCTCCGTGTTCTTGAAGGACTGCCTCAGCTCGACGCAGTGGATCAACTGGATGGCGGTCATCGCGGCCGCCCACACGGTGGCGACCGCCGAGGAGCCCGACTACGACTCGAGCGTCGCCGAGCTGGATGCGGCTCCGGCCATGCCGCCGACTCCGGCCGTAGTGCTGTCATCCGATCATGCATGGGACCTGGGTGTCACGCCCGGCATGTCGACGTGGCACGCCTGGCTCGCGGCACAGGAACGACTCGCCGAATCGCTCGGCGCAACGCACGTGAGCAACACCGGCAGTGGGCACGGGATCGCCGTCGAGCAGCCTGCTCTGGTGTCGCGGCAGATCGCCAGGATCATCGATCGTGTCAGGTCCGGGTGAAGGCCAAGACGCTCCTTGCGCACGAGCGGCCGGTCACGCAGCCGCCACGTCCGATCGGCCGGAAAACGCACGATCGGTCGGATGATTCATCGTCGTTCGTCCGGCGCATCGTTCGGTTTCCGGCGCATCGTGCGAGCACCGACGAGAACCTAGCGCGTAAGGCGGGCGGCGTGGAGCGCCTCGGCGCAGGCCGAGTGCACCTCGTCAACGACCTGTGTCAGCGTCGCCGGAGCCGAGGTCGCCGTGGCGATGATGCGATCGATGGCGCCGAGCTCCGCGCGTGCGAAGAGCTGCTTCTCGTTGGTGACCCAGATTCCTCTCGCAGCGAGAACGGCATGCGCGGTGCAGGTCGCGCCTCGTGCCAGCAGCCCCACGCACTGAGTGAGCCGGCCGGTCGCCGCGTGGTAGCGGCGGGCGTAGTCGAACTCCGCGACGGCCTGCGCCCACCAGACATCCGGGGCCTGTTCGCGCAGCTTCGGCGGGTACGACGTGACATCCGGTAGCTCGCCGGTGAGCACCCGCTTCGTCGCGAGTTCGGCCAGAACGAGATACGACGGCAGTCCCGCCAGGTGGAACCAGAGCGGTTCGGTCTCGAATCGACCATCAGCAGCGGATGCGATGACGCGGTCGACGACGTCGAGGTCTCGGTAGTGAACGTCGCTCGCGCGGCCATCGATCTCCAGCCATGCGCCGCCGTTGAAGACCGTGTGCGGCGCCGAACTCCAGCCGCCGAGCTCGCCGACGGCTCCGGGCCAGCCGAGATCGCGAAGCGACCGAGGGTCGAACGTGCCTCGGTAGTAGATCGAGAAATCCCAGTCGCTGTCCGGGCGATTCGTGCCCTCTGCGCGGGAGCCGCCGAGCGTCACCGCCTTCACGCCTGGCAGCGATCCCAGACGATCGCCGACGTACTCGATGAAGGCCTCGTCGTTCACGCGGTTCACGCTAACAGCGCTCGGCCGTGCGCGCGGCCGATCGGTGTGCACGGCTCATCGGTGTGCAGGAGTTCACGAAGGGATGATGACGCGCCGAAGGTCGGCTCGTCCGTCTCGCAACAGATACCGGCCACCGCCACAGAAGGATTCCGCGGCGCTTGTCGATCACTGCCACGGCCGGATGCCGATTTCCGTGGAGCGAGGGGATCAGCTCGGCGGCAACGGCACAGGCTCTGTGTCGGGAATGGGGCTGGCATCCTTGCCGCGCAGATCCGGATGCCATCGCTTGCCGATCAGCGGCACGAGCACGCCGAGTGCGGCAAGCACGGCGGCGACCCAGAAGGCCCCGATCGCCGAGTAGCGGTCGATCAGGAAGCCGGCGACGGCGCTTCCGAGCGCTGCACCGATCAGCTGCCCGGTGCCGACCCAGCCATATGCCTCCGCCGTGTCGGAGAACTTCACGCTCGAGGAGACGATGGCGAAGATCACGGCCAGGGCCGGAGCGATTCCGGCGCCGGCGAGGACGAGCAATGCGGCGAGCCACCAGATGTTCGTGATCCAGAGACTGGCGAGCACGATGCCGACGAACACGATGAGCATCCGCCTGGCCAGCGCCCACGGGCCGATCGGCACGGCGCCGAGCGAGAACCCGCCGGCGAGTGAGCCGAGCGACCAGATCGCGAGCACGATCCCGGCTTCGGGGCCCTTGTCGCCGAAGTGGGCGATCACCCCCGCCTCGATCGCCGCGCAGGAGCCCACGAGCAGGAATCCGACAATGGTGGCGAGCATCACAGTCGGGCGTCGCAGCACGGCACCGAATCGACGTCTGCTGCGCGGGATGCGCACCCTTCCGAGCTCGGGGGAGGCCACGAACCAGGCGCCACCGGCCAGCATCACCGCCGCGCACACCAGCAGGCCGATGGTGGTCGAGATCTGCGTGGCGATGAAGGTGATGACGACGGGACCGGCGATCCAGATGATCTCCTGCGCCGAGGCATCCAGAGAGAAGAGCGGCGTCAGCAGGCGCGAGTTGACGAGCTTCGGATAAATCGTGCGCACGGCGGGTTGCACAGGCGGTATGGCGAGCCCGCCGACGAGCGCGACCGCCATCGTGACCGGGATCGGCATGACCGCGAGCGCGATGAGCGTGATCGTCGCAGCGCACACCGCGGTCGTGACGATGAGCACGGGGCGCATTCCCACGCGTCCCATCAGGCGGCTGGTGAGAGGGCCGGCCACCGCCTGACCGATGCTCGCGGCGGCCAGCACGAGGCCGGCCGCGCCGTACGTGTGATGCACGCGCTCGATGTGAGTGAGGAACGCCAGCGAGAGCATCCCGCTGGGGAATCTCGCGGTGAGCTGCGCGGCGATGATCCGGCCGACACCGGGCGTCTTCAACAGGTCTGAATATGCGCTCACTAGCGGTCAATTCTATGGGGTGACCTGGCCTTCGCCATGCCCGCTGCGGCTGGTGTTCGGGGCCGCGCCGCTCAACAGACTCAAGCGGCTTTCCCGTGTGGGCAGCTCCGACTCGATGACCTCGATCGCCTGTGGAAACTGGGGATAAGTCGGCGAACTTATCCACATTCTGTGGACGACACGCCCACAACATCTAGGGTTGAGCACTCCCGAGCACCCCGCTATATAGTGGTCACACGCCGGTGCAGTCGGGTCTCCCGAGGTCGGCGGACCGCTTGAAGAATCGCGTCGCCACAAGCACACGAATCTTCATGTCGGCGGTCTGCCGGACGATGAGTGAAGACACCGCACGGCGCGGGGATCCGGGTACGAGCCCGGGGTGGAACACGGGGAGATGGGGCGTCGGACCGAGGCGTGCGGTGGCACACCGAATGGTCGGGCTGCTTCGGCGACTCCGCTGGAAGGTGCGGGGTCGACGGCTTCTGTCCGAGGGGCGGATGCCACGAGCAGTAGTGGAGGAAGAGGCGAAGTGACAATCACGGTCGTGAAGCGCAACGGCGAACGGGAGCCGTACGACGCGAACAAGATCAATCTGGCGATCGAGAAGGCGTCGGAAGGCCTCGACGAGAACATCACCTGGGTCACCCAGATCGCGAGCGAACTGGAACTGACCCTGTTCGACGGCATCACCACACAGCAGCTCGACGAGGCGGTGATCCAGGTGGCGCTGCAGAACGTCAAGGACGACCCTGCTTTCGACACCGTCGCAGCCCGTCTGCTGCTGAAGACGATCTACAAGCGCGTGCTCGGCGATTACGAGAACGACGACGAGCTCAAGCGACTCCACCGCGAGGGCTTCCGGGCGTACGTCGAGCGGGGTGTGCGCGAAGAACTGCTCGACCCGCGCTTCCCGGGCCTCTTCGATCTCGACCGCCTCGCCTCGGTGCTCGAGCCGGCGAACGATGGCCTGCTCAAGTACATCGGCGTCGTCACGCTCAACAACCGCTACGGCATCAAGGCGCGGGGCGGCGATCCGCTGGAGGTTCCGCAGTACTTCTGGATGCGCATCGCCATGGGTCTGTCGCTCAACGAGGCGGATCCGACCGGCATCGCGATCGAGTTCTACGAGACGATGTCACGCCTCGACTATCTCGCGGCAGGCTCCACACTCGTCAATGCCGGCACCAAGTTCCCGCAGCTCTCCAACTGCTTCGTCATGGAGATGCACGACGACATCGAGCACATCGCGAAGAGCGTGCGCGACGTCATGTGGATCACCAAGGGCACCGGGGGCATCGGTCTGTCGGTGACCAAGCTCCGCTCGCAAGGCTCGCCGATCCGCTCCAACAACACCACCTCGACCGGGCCGATCCCGTTCATGCACACGATCGACTCGGTTCTGCGCGCCGTCAGCCGCGGTGGCAAGAAGTTCGGCGCTCTGTGCTTCTACATGGAGAACTGGCACCTCGACTTCCCGGAATTCCTCGACCTGCGCCAGAACTCGGGCGACCCGTATCGCCGCACCCGCACCGCGAACACAGCAGTGTGGATCAGCGACGAGTTCATGAAACGCGTGCAGTACGACGAGCCGTGGTACTACTTCGATCCGCTCGAGGTCGCCGACTTGAACGAGCTCTACGGCAAAGCGTTCTCCGAGCGCTACGCGCACTACGTCGAAGAGGCCGATGCCGGGCGCCTGCGCATGTTCAAGCGCACGACGGCCCGCTCCGTGTTCAAGGACATGCTGATGAGCCTGCAGACCACCAGCCACCCGTGGCTGACCTGGAAGGACACCATCAACAACCGTGCCCTGAACAACAACACGGGCACGATCCACCTCTCGAACCTCTGCACTGAGATCTGCCTGCCGCAGGACATCGACAACATCGCGGTCTGCAACCTGGCCTCGATCAACCTGTCCCGTCACCTGCAAGACGACGGCACGTTCAACTGGGCGACGATCGAGCGCAGTGCGCGGCTCGCGATCCGCCAGTTGGACAACCTGATCGACATCACGATGTCGTCGGTGCCCGAGGCCGACAACGCCAACATCAACAACCGTGCTGTGGGCCTGGGCATCATGGGTTTCACGGATGTCGTCGAGCGCCTCGGACTCAGCTACGAGTCGGAGGAGGCGTACGACCTCATCGACGAGATCGCTGAGCGCATCTCCTACTACGCGATCGAGGAGTCGGTCGACCTGGCCATCGAGCGCGGCGCGTACCCGAACTTCCAGGGCTCCCGCTGGTCGCAGGGGATGGTGCCGTTCGACACGATCGCGATCACGGAGCGGGACCGCGGCGTCGAGATCAAGGTGAACCGCAAGACTCGTATGGACTGGGACTCGCTGCGCCAGCGCGTCAAGGGCGGTATGCGCAACGCGACGCTGCTGGCCGTCGCTCCGACGGCATCCATCGGACTCGTCGCTGGAACCACACCCGGCTTCGACCCGCAGTTCTCGCAGATCTTCAGCCGCTCCACGTCCAATGGCAAGTTCCTCGAAGTGAACCGCAACCTCGTTGGCGCGCTTCAGCAGCACGGCCTCTGGGAGAAGGTTCGCGAGCAGGTGCTGCGCAGCCAGGGCGACATCCAGGGCATCGCCGACATCCCCGACGAGATCAAGCGCGTGTACAAGACGAGCTTCCAATTGTCGCCGTACTCGTTCCTCGAGGTCGCCGCGCGCGCCCAGAAGTGGATCGATCAGTCGATCAGCCGCAACATCTATCTCGAGACGCGCGACATCGGCGACATGGTCGACATTTATGCGGCGGCGTGGGAGCGCGGCGTGAAGACCACGTACTACCTGCACATGAAGCCGCGGCACCAGGCCGAACAGACGACCGTTCGGGTGAACAAGGCCGAGGAGATCGGCGGCGCGCGCAAGGGCTTCGGTGCGGTGCCCGCGGGCGTCGGCGCCGGCGCGAGCGCCGCGGATGCCGGCAGTCAGGCATCCGCACCGGCTCCCGCTCGTCGCGGGTTCGGCTTCGGCGGCGTCGCTGGAGGTGACAAGTGATGGACGACCAGCGCATCGACGTGCGCACCAACGTGGGCACGGAGCAGCAGTTCGTAGGCGAATACTTCGTGCCGGAAGATCCGATGGATGCTTTCCAGTGCGACTCCTGTCAGTGACAGCTTCGGTCGGCTGACGCTTCATCCGCCTGTTGAGCCTGTCGAAACCAGCACGTGCGGCGGCTCGGTTTCGACGAGCTCAACCAGCGGGTATTCGACCCGAACACACCACCCGAAGAACGAATCGAGAGAAGAAATGGGAATCCTGGGTACCGGCATCGAAGAGGGCTTGCTGCTGAAGCCGGTGAAGTACCAGTGGGCGATGGACTTGTACGACCAGGCCGTTGCCAACACCTGGTTCCCGAACGAGGTGCAGCTGGGCGAAGACATCGCCGACTTCAAGAAGATGACAGATGAGGAGCGTCACGCGGTGACGTTCCTGGTCAGCTACTTCAACCCGAACGAGCTGCTCGTGAACAAGGCGCTCGCGTTCGGCGTCTACCCGTACCTCAACGCCGCGGAAGCGCACATGTATCTCGCGAAGCAGATGTGGGAGGAGGCCAACCACTCGATGTCGTTCGAGTACGTGCTCGAGACGTTCCCGATCGATCGCGAAGAGGCCTACGGCTCGCACGTCGAGGTTCCGTCGATGGCGCGCAAGGAGGAATTCGAGGTCAGGTACATCCGGCGCATGCTGGAGCAGAAGCTCGACATCACCACAACCGAGGGCAAGCAGGACTTCATCCGCAACCTGGTGGCGTACAACATCATCCTGGAGGGCATCTGGTTCTACTCGGGGTTCATGGTGGCGCTCTCGTTCCGGCAGCGGAATCTGCTGCGCAACTTCGGGTCGCTCATCGACTGGATCGTGCGCGACGAGTCGCTGCACCTGAAGTTCGGCATGAACCTGATCCTCACCGTGCTGGAGGAGAACCCCGACCTGCAGACGCCCGAGTTCGCCGCTGAAATCAAGCAGATGATCCTGGATGCCGTTCAGATGGAGGAGCAGTACAACAACGACCTGCTGCCCGGTGGCATTCTCGGGTTGAACGCGAACTACATCAACCAGTACGTGAAGTACCTCGCCGACCGTCGGCTCGAGGAGCTCGGGTTCGGCACGGAGTACAACGTGACGAACCCGGCGAAGTGGATGGCTGCGGCCAACGACACCCTCGAGCTCGTGAACTTCTTCGAGTCGATCAACACGTCGTACGAGTCCAACGCGAAAGCCAGCAGCTGACACCGGCGAGCTCGTGCCGTCAGGTCGCGAGGTAGCGGCGCACGGCGATCGTGCGTTCGACGCTCGTCCATGACATCGACACCACAAGGTAAACGGATGCCGCTGCCGGCGCGATCGCCGCGAACACGACGCTGAGCAGCGGAAGCCAGCTGAGCGCTCGCGCAAGACGTGCGGGCTCTGGCGCTTCCGGGTCGATCCGGTGAGCGGAAAGCGCGGCGAGCTGCCGTGATGCCGCGGTGACGGTCGCGATTGCCGCCAACAACGCCAGCGGCAGGGCCAGTTGCGTGAAGGCGCCCGCTACGACCAGCTGAGCGAAGGATGCACCGAGCGGCGTCCCGAGAACCGTGTGCGCGAGCAGCGCATTGGCGTGGCCTGCCACGGTCGCTCTGGTGAAGACGCCGTACACGACGGAGATGACGGGGATCTGCAGCATCGTCGGCAGCACGCCGGCGAACGGTGACACGCCTTCGGCTGCGTACAGTTCCTGCGTCTTGCGGGCGAGAGTAGCGGCGTCTTGGCGATGCCGGCGCTGCAGTTCCCGAAGCCGCGGCGCGAGGCGGCCCCGCGCGACTTGCGCACGAGCATTGGCGAGGCCGATGGGCAGCAATGCGGCGCGCACCGCGATCGTGACGAGCGCGATCGCCGCCAGCGCGGCCACGCCGGTCGGCAGGAGCGCCGCGAACGAGCTCGTCAAGCCGGAGATGAGTGCGGCGGCACCGTCGAGCACCGCGGCGAAGGGCGGAAAGGCATAGGGGTCCATGAACGTGAGTCCTCGAGGTCTCGTGTGATCGGTCGGTGAACGCGGAAGCGGACGCCGACACCAGCCGAGGAGCTCAGCCGCCGGGCGCCGCTACGACGTCGCCGACGGTGGTCGCGCACGCATGAGGGCGCGGGCATCCGTGTGCGTCGGTGTCGCGGCCGCCGTGGCACCGAGCCATGCCGCTCGCGCGGCGGCGAGGCGAATCGGGCGCTGTCCAGAGGCGCCACGAGCCAGTACGCCGATCGCGGCCAGCATCAGAACGGCCATCGTCCCGACCGCGACCAGCACGCCCCCGGATGCCGTCTGTGCCGCATCGAGCCCGGCGACCGCGACGAGCGCAATCAGCAGCACGGGCATCAAGCGACGAAGCATGCGGTGATGGTATCGCGGACTCACTCTGGAACGTGCATGCGGAAGTCGTACGACTCGGGCGGCGGGAATTCGCGCATGGCGCGCTCGCGCACGGCATCCGTCACCTCGACACTGTCGCGTTCCGCAACGCGGGCCGCCTGATAGTGGGCCCACAGTCCGTCGAGCGAGGTCTCACCCTCTTTGAGGTCGGCGATCTCGATGCCTTCATCGAGGAGGCGTCCGCAGCGAGCGAGGTCGCCCAGGGCGAGGGAGGCCGCGGCCTCGGCGTAACGGATGCGTCCGTCGGCCCGTTGCGAGGCGTCGAGTGACTCGATGAGCGCCAGAGCTTCGGGGGCGTGACCGTTGTCGAGCAGCTGGCGCAGCGCTTCGATGCTCAGCGGGAGCAGGCGGGGGAGCAGTGCGCGTGCCTTCGTGTACGCAACCGTCGCAGCGGCCACGTCACCGTCCCTCGTCGCCGCGACAGCGAGACTGCGCCACGCCCAGCCGTTGTCGGTCAGCGCCACGGATGCCCGCCACGCCTCGACCGCAGCGCCCCACCGCCCCTGCGCGGCAGCCAGCACGCCTTCGTGCAGCAGCGCCGTCCAGCCCGACCCGGTCGCCACGATCGGCTCCCACGCGGGGTCGGCATGGTACGAGAGCGGCCCGACGGCGAGGTCGGCCTCCGCAGCAGAGGGCGCCTCCGCCACGGGATTCGCGTCCGGCGAATGCTCGGCCCCGGTGGCCTCAGCATTGTCGGTCGGCTCAGTGGGCTCAGCGGCCTCAGCGACGGCGTAATGCTCGAGCGCGTCGACCCACCAGGACTGCTCGGGGCCGAGATCGCCGGCCGGGAACGGCGTATCGGCGGTCGACAACGCCGGCTCGCCCGCGTGCTCGCGCCTGGCATCCTCCAGTGCACCCCAACCGGATGCCCGCTGCAGCACTTCAACCAGCTCGTCGTCGCGCGCGTCACGGCCCTCTTCGCGCGCCAGCACCTCTGCCGCCCCGCAACGTGTGATGGCCTCACCGGCCGCGGCGACCGCCTCCTGCCACGGGCCGTGTGCGGCTGCGCCGTCCGCCTCCGCGAGCCCGTACACCTCGCTCCAGCGCCACGTCTCACCCGCGGGCATGGGCAGATGCTCGAGCTGGGTGCGAGCGAGCCCTGCCTGGATCTCCAGATACGGATGATCGCCCTCGGTGAGCCAGCGCTGCCAGTGCCTGCTGCCCTGCGCCGTGCCCCACAGGAAGAGCTTGCGGCCGCGAAGGCGCGCGGTCGACGCCTGAAAGAGCCCCTTGCCGTCTGCGTCGAGCGCGGCGATCCATGGCATCGGCGCTCGGTCCAGCTCGAAGAAGTAGTCGGCGGCGTCGCGCGAGCGCGCCGTGTAGCTGCGGTCGACGCCGTCCGCGTAGGCGTCCGGGAACGGCACGGTCGAGAGGGTTCCCTCGTAGCCGAACCGATAGGCGGAGCCGGCCGGCGCTAGCACGCGCACGTCCTCGCCCTCGGGCACCGCGATGTTCGACCACCAATACACCGGCACCTCGGTGTCGCGCGGATTGCGGATGCTCACCGACACGACGAGCAGGGGAGCATCCTCCGCCAGCGACGCGTCGATGCTGACCACGAGCCCGCGCATCCGCTCGTACTCGTACATGCGCAGCGCCTCGGTGCCATCGCCGCGGCGCACGCGCACCGCGTGTACCGCAGCGCAGGTCAAGGGCCAATGCCCGGTCGTGCCGAGATTCCATTCCACACCGCCGGCGAACCACGCGTTGCGAAGCGCCAGGTTCGCCGGCCGGAAAACCGGGTTGCGGTGCAGCAGCTCGCGTCCGGTCCGCTTGTCCACGAGCGACCAGAGGCGGCCGCCGAGGTCGAGCAGGAACTCGGCCCGCATCATCGAGTTCTCCAGCACCGCCACAGGATGCGCCGCCTCGCGCAGCTCTCGTGAGTAGCCGTCCTGCATCAGGTACGGCAGCACCGTCTCGACCTTGCCGTAGCCGAGGCCGAACCTCAGCTCGTCGTCGACGTCATCGGCGCCGACGACCTTGTGAAGGTCTCCGGAATCCGCGATGGGCGGCAACGGGTTCACGACACCGAGGTCGCCGGACGGCATCACGAGTTCGCGCACCGAAAGAGTGGAGGAGAGCGAGGCTGAAGAAGTCTGCTGATTCATCGTGGCCAATGTTCGCAGATGACGCGGGAATCCCGAACCTCGCGCTGGATCGTTGCACAAACACGCACTGCCGTGCGCCTTTCCTGCTCCGTGCGTTTCCATCGAATAACGATCGTGCGGCCGGTCCCTGATAGCGGACGAGCCGACCAGTGCGCTCGACGTGTCGGTGCAGCAGAAGGTGCTCGAGGTGTTCGCCGATCTGCAGAGGGAGTTCGGCTTCGCGTGCCTGTTCATCAGCCACGACCTCGCAGTGGTCGACATCGTCGCCGACCGCATCGCGGTGATGCATCACGGTCGTCTGGTGGAAGAGGGAACGGGCGAACAGGTGCTGTCGGCGCCGCAGGATGCCTACACGAAGCGGCTGCTCGCATCCTTGCCGGTTCCCGACCCTGTGCAACAGGCGAAGCGACGGGAGCAGCTGCAGGAGCTCGTCGCGGGGCCGTAGCGATCATCTCGTGCGTGTCGTCGTGTGACGCGGCCTTCTGCGGGTCGCGCCGCAGCCGCCTATCGTCGATAGGACATCCAGTGCCGAGAGCCCGGACGCCGTGGATGCCCGGCCGGGGCATGGACGTCTTCCCGACGAGAGGAGAGAGCGCATGACCGAGCAGCTTCGAGTCGTCGCCGTCTCCGGCAGCCTGCACAACCCGTCGAAGACCGACGTGCTCATCGACGAGGTCCTCCGACAGCTCGGCGAAGAACTGCCCGTGACGGCGCACGTCATTCGCATCACGAACGTCGGCCCGCAGTTCGCGGGCGTGCTCGAGCGCGTGCAACTGCCGCGTTCGGTCGAGGACGAGCTGCGTCGGGTCGAGTCCGCTGATCTGCTGGTGGTCGCCTCCCCGGTGTACCGGGCATCGTTCACCGGCCTTTTCAAGCACTTCTTCGACTTCGTCGACCAGTACGCCCTCGTCGACACACCGGTGCTGCTGGCGGCGACCGGCGGGAGCGAGCGGCACTCGCTCATCGTCGAGCACCAGCTGCGTCCGCTGTTCGGGTTCTTCCAGGCGCTGACCTTGCCGGTCGGCGTGTATGCGCACGAGTCCGACTTCGACGGTTATCGCATCGACTCGCCGCTTCTGGTGGAGCGCATCAAGACCTCCATCCGGCGCGGACTGCCGCTCATCACCTCGAGCGTGCACGAGAAGCGCCGCATCCGGCAGTCGCTCGAGACGGGGGAGCGGGTCGACGCGAGCGTCGTGCCGAATGGGCCGCAGCGCCCCGTTCGCCTCTTCACCTGACCGCCATCGCGCACGCCGGCGCGAGGTCAGCGATGCGTCATGCCGACCCGTCCGGTCCACCGGACAGGTGAAAACGTCCGCCGACAGGCGGCACAGTATTGTTTGCGAGGCGTCACGACCTGATCGACTTCCGATCAGGCGACCGAACTTACGTAGACTCTCGTCAGTCAGTCGTCTCCTCGGGCGGTCCCGTCGACGTTCACACAGCACACGTCGCGCCTCAAGGACGAGGAAAGGTACATCCACATGCGAATTCGATATGCGCTCCCGGTGGTCGCCGTGGCCACGGCGCTCCTGCTCACCGGATGCGTGAACAACACCGGTTCCGGCGGCTCCGGCTCGGGGTCCACCGGATCGGCTGCATCCAACCCGTACGGCGTGAAGAAGGACGACGCGCTCGCCAAGACGCTGCCGTCCACGATCGCGAAGGCCGGCCAGATCACGGTCGGCGTCGACGCGACGTACGCGCCGAACGAGTACAAGGACGCGAACGGCAAGCCGATCGGTTGGGACATCGACCTTGCGAACGCGATCGGCGCCAAGCTCGGCGTCAAGATGAACTACACGATCGCCAAGTTCGACAACATCATCCCGAGCATCACCGGCGGCCGCTACGACATCGGCGTCTCCTCCTTCACCGACACCACCGAGCGCGAGAAGCAGGTGGACTTCGTCAACTACTACAACGCGGGCATCCTGTGGGCGTCGCTGAAGGGCAAGACCGTCGACCCCGACAACGCGTGCGGGCTCAAAGTCGCCGTCGAGGCCGGCACCTACGAGGACACCGACGAGGTCCCTGCCAAGTCGAAGGCGTGCACGGATGCCGGCAAGCCTGCCATCCAGGTGCTCAAGTATGACGGACAGGATCAGGCGACCAACGCCTTGGTCCTCGGACAGGTGGACGCCATGAGCGCCGACTCCCCGATCACGGAGTACGCGATCAGCAAGCAGTCGGGCAAGATCGAGAAGGCCGGCAAGACGTTCGACATCGCACCGTACGGCATCGCCGTCGACAAGGGCGCGCCGCTCACGAAGGTGATCCAGAAGACGCTGCAATCGCTGGTCGACGACGGCACCTACGACAAGATCCTGAACAAGTGGGGCGTCGACGACGGCGCTGTGAAGACGATCGAGGTCAACGCGGCGTCGAAGGCGTCGTCGTAGGCCGATGAGCGATTCGCATCGCGGTGGCGAGGCGGACGGAACCCCGTCCGCCTCGCCGCGCACTCCGATGACGGCGGGCATCGCCGAGCCCGCAGGGCAGCCGGAGGCGATCAGGGCGGTCAAGCTGCGGCATCCGTGGCGCATCGCGATCGCCGTCATCCTCGTCGTGCTGCTCGTGCTGTTCATACTCGATGCCGCGCAGCGCAAGGCGTTCGGGTGGGCGGAAGTCGGCAAGTACCTGTTCGACGTCCGCATCAGCCAGGCGGCACTCATCACCCTCGAGCTCACCGTCTACTCGATGATCATCGGCATCATCCTCGGGCTCGTCCTCGCCGTCATGCGGCTCTCGCCGAATCCGGTGCTGAAGGCCGTCGCGTGGCTCTACCTGTGGATCTTCCGCGGCACCCCGGTCTACGTGCAGCTGGTGTTCTGGGGCCTCATCACGCTCATCTACAACACGTTCGTGGTCGGCATCCCGTTCGTGCACACCTGGGCGACCATCCCGATCACGTGGGTGCCGCCGCTGTTCTTCATCTCGGTTGTAGGGCTTTCGCTCAACGAGGCGGCCTACATGGCCGAGATCGTGCGTGCCGGTCTGCTGTCCGTCGACCCCGGCCAGGAGGAGGCGGCGAAGGCGCTCGGCATGTCGTGGGGGATGACCATGCGGCGCGTCGTCATCCCGCAGTCGATGCGCGTCATCATCCCGCCGACCGGCAACGAGGTGATCTCGATGCTGAAGACCACCACCCTGGTCGCCGCCGTGCCGTTCACGCTCGACCTGTTCGGGCGATCGCGCGACATCTCGGCCGAGACGTTCACGCCGATCCCGCTGCTCATCGTGGCGTCGCTCTGGTACCTGTTCTTCACCTCGATCCTGATGATCGGGCAGTACTTCCTCGAGAAGCGCTTCGCTCGTGGCACCGGTCGCGGCAGACCGACGATCGGCATCGCGGATGCCGGAGCGAACGCATCCGGAGCAGTCGCAGGCGTCGGCATCGACATCGGAGGAAAGGGATGAGCGACGCGGCGAGCGAGGCGACCACACGCGCCGACGCGGAGGCCTCCAGCGCGCAGGCACAGGCATCCGTTCCGATGGTGGACGCGATAGCGGTCTCCAAGAGCTTCGGCAGCAACGAGGTGCTGAAGTCGATCACGCTGAACGTGCGGCGCGGCGAGGTGATGTGCGTCATCGGGCCGAGCGGCTCGGGCAAGTCAACGTTCCTGCGCTGCATCAACCACCTGGAGCGCATCGATGCCGGCCGCCTCTACGTCGACGGTGGACTCGTCGGATACCGGCAGAAGGGCGACAAGCTCTACGAGCTCAAGCCCGGCGAGGCGGCGCTGCAGCGACGCGACATCGGCATGGTCTTCCAGCACTTCAACCTGTTCCCGCACATGACGGCGCTGGAGAACGTGACGGAGGCGCCGATGCGGGTGAAGGGCGTCCGCAAGCAGGATGCCGTTGCCCGGGGCCGCGAACTGCTCACCCGGGTGGGCCTCGCCGACCATGCCGGCCACTACCCGGCGCAACTCTCCGGCGGCCAGCAGCAGCGGGTCGCGATCGCCCGGGCCCTGGCCATGGAACCGAAGCTGATGCTCTTCGACGAGCCCACCAGTGCCCTCGACCCTGAGCTCGTGGGCGAGGTGCTCGATGTCATGCGGGGACTCGCGGAGAGCGGCATGACGATGGTCGTCGTGACGCACGAGATGGGTTTCGCGCGCGAAGTGGGCGACTCGCTCGTCTTCATGGACGGCGGTGTCATCGTCGAGTCCGGCGATCCCCGGCAGGTGCTCGCGAACCCCCAGCACGAGCGCACCAAGGCCTTTCTGTCGAAGGTTCTTTAGGTGTTGCGCAGACGCGCTCGGAATGTGGGGATACCCTGGGCGATATATCGCGATATATGTCGTGAAGTGGGTTGCACCTCGGGAGGTCATGATGGGCGGTTCGGCTACGAACGGTGTTTTCGGTGCGGGCGGAATGGGCGGACCCGGGTCAGGGCAACATCTCTTTGACGCGATCGACCAGTTGCGCTCGCTTGTCGTAGGACAGCGAGGAGGTCCGCGAGCAGCTCGGGGGGACGTGCGTCTCGCCGTGCTCGCACTTCTCGCCGAGAAGCCGATGCACGGCTATCAGATCATCGCCGAGATCGAGAAGCGCAGCGGCGGCGCGTGGAAGCCGAGCGCCGGCTCGGTGTACCCGACCCTGCAGCTCCTGGTCGACGAGGGGCTCCTCGCCCAGGAGGTAGTCGACGGTCGCAAGACGTACGCCTTGACCGAGACCGGGCGGGCGGAGACGGAGTCCTCCGCGGGAAAGGCAGCGCCCTGGGACACGTTCGGTACGCACGATCTGCTCGGCGTCGGCCCGCTGCCGAAGGCCGTCGTGGATCTGGCGCATGCGGCCGCACAGGTGCGGCGCACGGGAACGTCCGAGCAGGTGGAAGAAGCGGTCGCCGCGCTCGACGAGGCACGGCGCAAGCTCTACTCGATCCTCGCCCAGGGCTGAGACGGATGCCGCCGGCATCCGGATCGCGAGCGGCTCCGTCCACCGAGAACGGTGCCGCTCGCTCCCGCTACCGTCGCATTCTGCGGTTCGCGCTGCGCTACCTCGTGCAGACCTGGTGGTACGAGGTGTTCCTCGTGCGCATCGGGCTCGAGGGGGTCGCCGAACGGCGTAGGTCGGCCCGGATGACCGAAGTCGCCCGACGGTTCCACCTGCTCGCCGTCGAGTTGGGCGGGCTTATGATCAAGGTGGGCCAGTTCCTTTCGTCGCGGCTCGACGTGCTTCCACCGGAGATCACCGCGGAACTGGCCGGGCTTCAAGACGAGGTGCCGCCGGCATCCTTCGACGCGATCCGTGGGCTGGCGGAGGTCGAGCTGGGAGTTCCGCTCGAGGCGGCATACTCGTGGTTCGGTGCCGAGGCGGTGGCGGCGGCCTCGCTCGGGCAGGCGCATCCCGCTCGCCTCGTGGAGTGGGACGCCGTCGAGACGGGCATCGATCGCGTGGTCGTGAAGGTGCAGCGACCAGGCATCCAGACCATTGTCGATGTGGACCTCGCCGCGCTTCGCCGGGTCGCTGGATGGCTCGGCCGCTTGCGCATCGTTTCCGAGCACGTCGACCCTCGTGCACTGGTCGCAGAATTCGCGAAGACGAGCCTCGAGGAGATCGACTATCTGCACGAGGCGGTCGGCGCCGAACGGTTCGCCGCGATGTTCGCCGACGACCCGCGGGTGAACGTGCCCGACGTGGTGTGGGAACGAACGACGCGCCGCGTGCTCACGCTCTCGGATGTCTCGGCCATCAAGATCAACGACGTCGACGGTCTGCGTGCGGCAGGCATCGACCCATCGGAGGTGGCTGCGGTATTCGCCGAGGTCATGTTCGAGCAGCTCTTCGGTCACGGCTACTTCCACGCTGATCCGCATCCGGGCAACGTCTTCGTAACGCCCGTGGCGCACGCCGGCACCGGGCCTGACTGGCGGCTCACGTTCGTCGATTTCGGCATGATGGGCGAGGTCACCGACGAGCTGCGCGATGGTCTGAGGCGGCTGCTCATCGCGGTCGCTTCGCGCGATGGCCGAGGTCTGATCGCGAGCATCCAGGAGGTCGGCATCCTGTTGCCGACAGCCGACACCGCGGAGCTGGAGCGGGCGATGGCCCGGCTGTTCGACCGGTTCGGCGGCATGGGGTTCGCGCAGTTGCGCAAGGTGGATCAACGCGAGTTCCGTGATTTCGGCCAGGAGTTCGGCGCGGTGGTGCGCTCTCTTCCGTTCCAGCTGCCGGGGAACTTCCTGCTCGTCATCCGCGCAATGTCGCTCACCTCGGGCGTCTGCAGTTCGTTGGATCCCGAATTCAACATCTGGAACGCCATCGAGCCGTTCGCGACCAGGCTGATGCGCGAGGAGAGCGGCAACCTCGTGCGCTCGGTCGGACGGGAGGCGCTCGCCGCCGCCGGGATAGTGCTGCGGCTTCCGCAGCGCATCGATCAGTTGATCACCCGCATCGACGCCGGAACTGTCTCGGTGGCGACTCCCGCGATCGACCGTCGCCTGAGCCGCATCGAGCGTCTCATCCGCAGGGCTATCGGCGCCGTGGTGTTCGCCGCGTTCCTGGTGGGCGGAATCCTCTTGCTGCAGTTCCTCGTGCCGCTCGGCGTCGTGCTGATGTGCGTCTCGGTCGTTCCCCTCGCCTACGCGGTGCTGGCCGGGATGCCCCGAGCGCCCAGCCGCTGAGGTGGTTCTGCCGGGCCCATGCCGGCCACCCCACACCCCCACCTACCCCCGGATGAGACTAGGCGTATGGGCCGAGACTAGGTGCACAGCACCAGGTCTCGGCCCATACGCCTAGTCTCGCGATCGGCGGCCCCACCATCGGGCGGGCGGGTTCTGGAGCGCTACGCCTTCGCGACCTCCACCTCGACGACGGCCCACGAGAGTGCGGGGAGCGTGGCGCGTAGGGTTCCGCCTTCGGCGGTTACGTGGGTCAGCGGCTTGAGGCCGACCCGGTCCTGGTCGTGCTCGTTGTTCGTCGTGAAACGGTCGGCGCCCTCCGGCACCGTCAGCACCTCGGCGCGGGTGATGCGGCCTGCCTCGAACCCGCGCAGCGCCACGGTGACCTCCGCCGCCTCGTCGAGTCCGCGGTTGGCCAGGAAGAACGCGGCCCTGCCGTTCTCCTCGTCCCACGTCGCGCTCGCGTCCACGACGGCGGCGTCGCCGTACTTCGCCGTCTCGAAACGATCGCTCGTGGTGGACAACCGCAGGATCTCGCCCTTCGCCAGCTCCGACATCCTGGCGAACGGCCAGAAGATCGACTGACGCCAGGCCGGGCCGTTCTCCTCGCTGCGGATCGGCGCGATCACGTTCACCAGCTGTGCCTGATTGGCGATCGACACCCGGTCGCCGTGACGAAGCAGCGAGTTCAGCAGGGTGCCCACCACGACCGCATCCGTCACGTTGTACTCGTCTTCGATGATGCGCGGATGCTCGTGCCATCCACCGCGCGCCTCGATGGTCGCCGGCTGGTCGTCGCCCTCGCGAGCGGTGAGGTACCAGACGTTCCATTCGTCGAACGACAGGTTGATCTTCTTCGAGTGCTTGCCCTTGGCCTTGACCGCGTCGGCGGTGGCGATGACGCCTTCGATGAAGAGGTCCATGTCGACGCCGGAGGCCAGGAAACTGGCCGCATCGCCCTCCTTCTCCTCGTAGTAGGCGTGCAGTGAGATGTAGTCGACAACGTCATAGGTGTGGCCGAGAACGGTCTGCTCCCAGGAGCCGAACGTGGGCATGCCCCGGTTGGAGCTGCCGCTGGCGACGAGTTCGATCGACGGGTCGACCAGCCGCATGGCCTTGCCGGCCTCCTGGGCGAGCCGCCCGTATTCGTCGGCCGTCTTGTGGCCGATCTGCCACGGGCCGTCCATCTCGTTGCCCAGACACCACAGCTTGATTCCGAACGGCTCGGATGCCCCGTTCTCCCTGCGCAGGTCGCTCAGATAGGTGCCACCAGGGTGGTTTGCATACTCGACCAGCTCACGGGCCGCATCCACACCGCGGGTGCCGAGGTTGACGGCCTCCATGATCTCCACGTTCGCCCTCTTCGCCCAGTCGGCGAACTCGTGGAGGCCGAATGCGTTGGTCTCCACCGTGTGCCACGCGCCGTCCAGACGACGTGGGCGGCGGTCAGCGGGGCCGACGCCGTCTTCCCAGTTGTAGCCCGAGACGAAGTTGCCGCCAGGGTAACGCACGACGGTGACGCCGAGCTCCTTGACCAGCTCGAGCACGTCGAGGCGGTAGCCGTTCTCGTCCGCCTCGGGGTGCCCCGGCTCGTAGATGCCGGTGAAGACGCATCGGCCCATGTGCTCGACGAAGTTGCCGAAGATCCGCCTCGGAACGGGCCCGACTGTGAAGTCGCGGTCGACGGTGATGGTGGCGCGGGACATGGAACTCCTTTGTCGTTGTGCGTGCATCCGGGTGCGCGTCGTCTGTCGCTTGCGCGTTGTCAGCGTGAGCGGGCGGGTCAGCGGCTCGCAGACCAGCGCCCACATTACATCGTTGAACTGATGTGACGAAGCCCGTCCGGACGACAGTGCCGTGAATGGTGTGACGGTGTACCGCATACGAGGGGTGGGCTCGACGTCATGAGGGGTGGAACCGACGTTGCGAGGGGTGGAACCGAGGTGATGAGGGGTGGATTCGGGGGTCTGAGGGCCGAATTCGCACCGGAGCTCGCTCAGCCGTGATGAACGCGCCAGAATCCGGGGCTTGCGCTGCGGGATTCGGATGCTACCGTTACCACGTTGAAATGAGTGCTCGCGCTCTGGTTCACCCGCAACCGCCGCCGACGCGGCGCACGACAAGGAGGTCGTCAACGAGATGGCACGAAGCAGCACAGGCCTGAGTCGTCGGGCATTTCTCGCGGCCGGGCTCGGCGCCGCCACGGTACCGCTCCTTGCAGGATGCTCCAGCAACATCGGCACGACCGTCGCCGCCGGCCTGTTCGGAACCAGGCTCCCGACCTCGACGCTCGTGTACTGGAACCTCTTCGGCGGCGGCGACGGCACTCGCATGCAGACCATGGAGGCCGGCTACCGCGACAGGTACGGACCGGATTCGCTTCAGGCGACGACGTTCGCGTGGGGCAACCCGTACTACACGAAGGTCACGCTCGCCACGGTCGGCAACAAACCGCCGGACGTGGCGATCTCACATCTCACGCGCGCCAAGCCGCTCTGGGACGGAGGTCTGCTGGAGCCGATCACCGACGATGATCTGGCATCCGTGGGCCTCGCCGCCTCTGACTTCAGCACGCGGCCATGGAACGAGCAGCGCACCGACGGGCACAACATCGCGGTGCCGCTGGACACGCATCCGCTCGTCATGTTCTACAACGACGACGTCTGCCGGAAGGCCGGTCTGCTGGACTCGAACGGCACGCTGAAGAAGCTCGACAACATGAATGAGTTCGAGACGGCGCTTGCGGCGATCAGCAAGATCACCAAGGGCCCGGCGATGACGATCGCCAATGTGGCCGGGGAGACCGCGACCCCATGGCGTGTGTTCTGGACGTTCTACAACCAGCACTCTGCCGCCACCCCGTTCCTCTCCGACAACGGGTCGAAGCTCACCGTGAACGAGGATGTCTTCAACGACGTCACGAGCCGCCTGCAGTCCTGGGTGAAGAAGGGCTGGGTCAACCAGGGCCTCGACTATGCGACGGCGGAGTCGTACATGTTCACCGGCAAAGCGGGGCTCTACCTCGAAGGCGAGTGGGAGATCACGACCGCCCAGTCGGTGAAAGGACTGAAGTTCGGCATCGTTCCGGTACCCACGCTGTACGACAAGGCCGCCAGTCAGGCCGACTCGCACACGTTCGTGCTTCCGCGCAAGAACCGCACGCCCGAGCAGCGGCACCAGGCCATGCTGTTCATCAGGTCCATGCTCGATCAGAGCATGACCTGGGCGAAGGGCGGCCACATTCCCGCCTACCTGCCGGTGGCCACCAGTGCGGCCTACAAGGCGCTCAGCCCGCAGAACGACTACGCCTCCGCCGCAGAACACGCCGTGTACGACGATCCGGCGTGGTACGGCGGCTCCGGTTCGACGTTCGAGGGAATCGTCGGCGCGCAGCTCGGTCTCGTGCAGCAGCTCACGCTGTCGCCCCAGGAGGCCCTGCAAGCCATCAAGTCCCAGCTACGGGTCTACCTGAACACCCCCAGCCCGCTCTAGAACCCACCCTTCTCACTCGGCTCTTTCACTCGGAGGTACCACAGTCGTGACCACCGCAACCGCCGCCCGCCCCCGGCCCCGTGCCGCACGGGACACCGGCCTGACCTATCGTTCACCGCTGCAGCGCAAGGATGGCCGCAGCGCCTGGCTCTTCCTCGCCCCGTTCGGCATCTTCTACCTGGCATTCCTGCTCGGGCCCACCGTCTACATGCTCGTCATGAGCTTCTTCAACACCTCGATGGTGCGCACCGGGCTCGGATCGTTCGCCGGCTTCGCCAACTACGCGGAGATGCTGACCCGGCCGGACTTCTGGAGTTCGCTGCTGCACACGCTGCAGTTCACGCTCTACACGACGCCGCCGCTGGTCATCCTCGCCTTCGTCTTCGCCGTGCTGACCAACCGGTTCAACCGCGGTCAGTGGTTCTTCCGGCTGGCCTTCTTCCTGCCGTTCATCCTTCCCTCGGCGACGATCTCCCTGATCTGGGTGTTCGTCTTCACGCCGACCACCGGCCTGTGGGCGCTGGTGGAGACCTGGTTCGGCATCACACCGGGCTCCGGCGTGCTCTCGAGCCCGAACACGGCGATGATCGGGGTGGCGATCGCCACGGTCTGGTGGACGCTCGGGTTCAACTTCGTGCTCTACCTGGCGGGTCTCCAGGAGATCCCCCGCGAACTGTACGAGGCGGCGGCGGTCGACGGGGCGTCCGCGTGGTCGCAGATCCGCTACATCACCATCCCGATGCTCGGTCGCACCACAACACTGGTCGTGCTGCTGCAGATCATCGCCAGCCTGAAGATCTTCGACCAGGTGTACCTGATGACCGGCGGCGGACCCGGCATCTCGACACAGGTGTCACTGCAGCTCATCACCGGTACCGCCTTCACCGACAACCGGCTCGGAGCGGCATCCGCGGCGAGCGTGCTGTTGTTCATCGTGATCATCGTGATCGCGATCATCCGTCAGCTCACCGACCGTTCCGCGGCCAAGAAGGAGGCCTGACATGGCGATCTCGACCCCTCGCCCACGTCTCAAGTCGCCCGTTTCGGGTGCGGCTCCCGCACGTCAGACCGCGTCGTCGCGGGTGAGCGGGCGCACGTTCAACATCGTCGCCCTGATCGTGCTCATCGTCTTCGCGATCATCTGGCTGATCCCCAGCCTGTTCGCGTTGAAGACCTCGCTCACCGACAACGGAACGGCGGCTCTGGGCGCCTCGGCGATCCTGAGCGCGTGGAATCCGACCCTGGCGTCGTATGCGTCGTACTTCCAGTCCGGCGACATCTGGAACTGGTACATCGCCAGCGCCATCACCTCGGTGATCACGGCAGTGCTCACCGTCTTCTTCGCCTCGATGGCGGCGTTCGCGCTCTCGCGCCTCAAGTTCCGCGGATCGAACCTGGTGCTGCTGCTGATCATCCTCGGCATCATGATCCCCAGCCAGGTGCTCATCGTGCCGATCTTCCAGGAGCTGAACGCACTCAGCCTGCTGAACACGTACTGGTCGGTGATCTTCCCGCAGGTGCCAGCCGTGATCGCGGTGTTCATCTTCAAGCAGTTCTTCGACGGCATCCCGCGCGAACTCGAAGAGGCCGCGCGCATCGACGGGGCGAACCGGTGGAAGATCTACTGGTCGGTGATCATGCCGCTGTCGCGGCCGGTGATCGCCGCCGTGACCATCCTCACGTTCGTCGGCGTGTGGAACAATCTGCTGCTGCCGCTGTTCGTGCTCTCGAACCCCAACCTGATGACGATCCCGGTGGGACTCGCCACAGTGCAGGGCAGCTTCGGGCAGCGGTATGCGGACATCCAGGCCGGCGCGATTCTCGCGGCCCTGCCGCTGATCATCCTGTACCTGATCTTCCAGCGACGCATCGTGGAAGGCGTGACCGGAAGCGGCCTGAAAGGGTGAACGGCTCTACCGTCGTTTGAGTTCTACCGTCGGTTGAGCTCACCCGTCGGTTGAGCTTGTCGAAACCGGGGTCTGCTGCACGGATAGGTGACAGGTTGGTTATGCGGCCAGTGCGGCCGGTGTGTTCATCATGACTT
>NZ_BAAHAW010000030.1:0-169623 GCF_054777235.1 Humibacter antri
CCGTCACGTTCGCCGACCGTATGCCGGCCGCCGAAAACCTGTAGTACACAAAACGCCGGTTACACCGAATCTCGGACACTCCCGGCAGCCACGTTACGGATGGCCTCCAGCATCAGCCCGGCCGGGTCCTTATCAGCGATCACTCACGACCACGCCGCGCCCGGTGACAACACACAAAGGATCATCCACCGACAGGGCAAATACGTCATGCCGGACGCGACAGGCCACTACCCCTCAGAGCCTGCCCCAAGGAGCACGAACAACGTAACGGGCAAAACGATCCTGAAGCAAAAAGAACGGCAGCCGTTCAATGACTGCCGTTCCCAATGTTTTCAAGGGAAGTAGGGCGGACGGGACTTGAACCCGTGACCGGCGGATTATGAGTCCGATGCTCTAACCAGCTGAGCTACCGCCCCTCGAGGTGCGACGCCGTTATTCGGCGTCGGCCGGTGCGACATCGTCGGCGACGAGGTCGGGCACCGTTTCCCCACGATACAGGCACTCGAATGTGTTCAGCGTGCGCTGGATGTCGTGGGCCGCGATGAGCCGCAGGGACTCCTTCTTCATCGCGGTGAGCTCGTCGTGCGGCATCCGCAGCACGTGCTCGAGCTTCTCCGCGAGATCGGCGGCATCGCCCGGCCGGAACAGGTACCCGTTCTGGCCATCGTGCACCAAGTGCGGAAGGGCCATCGCATCTGCGGCCACCACAGGCAGTGCGGATGCCATCGCCTCCATCGTCACGATGGACTGCAGCTCCGCGATCGACGGCATCGCCAGCACGGTCGCGCGAGTGTAGGCCTCGCGGAGCTCGTCGTCGGACACATAGCCGGTGAATGTCACCCTGTCAGCGATGCCGAGCTGCTCGGCGAGCTGCTCCAGATGCCTACGCTGATCGCCGTCGCCGACGATCTCCAGCCCTACGTCGAGATCATCGGGAAGCATCCGCACCGCACGCAGAAGCACATCGATCTGCTTCTCACCGGTCACGCGCCCCACGAAGACGATGCGATTTTCGGTGCGCGGCTCGAAGTTCGGCGTGTATTTGTGGGCATCCACTCCGCAGGAGACCGCATACACCCCGCGCAGCCCGGTATGTGCTTCGAGGAACTGGGCAGCCTTGTGCGTTGGGGTGGTGACCGCCTCGGCGCGCTGGAACGTGCGGCCGGCGCCCTTCCAGGCGATGTGCACCGACCAATCCTGCAGCCACTTCGGGATGAGGGAGAACTCGACCATGTTCTCGGGCATGAGGTGGTTCGTGCCGATGAGCCGGATGCCGCGCTTCTGCGCCTCGATCGACAGCCCTCGGCCCACGATGACCGGGGACTGGAAGTGCACCACGTCGGGGCGCACCTCGTCGAGTACGTGTGCGCTGTTGCGCCGGATGGTCCACGGCATCGCAAACCGCAGCCACGGATGCGGATGCCAGCGCCAGCTGTACAGCCTGTGCATCACCATGCGCTGGCCCTCGTGCTCCTCGATCCAGGTGCCATGTCTGCGACCTGCAGACGGCCCCATCACGTGCACCTCGTGGCCGTGCTCGACAAGTCCCGCCGCCAGACGCTCCGCGAATCGGGCGGCGCCGTTGACGTCTGGCGCGAACGTGTCGACACCGATCAGAACCTTCAGTGGCTTGCGCTGCGAGGTCGCGGGAGGCGAGGGTTCCGCAACCGCGTCGCGTGAGTCCGTCAAGGAGTCGTCCTTCTCTTCATTCATTTCGTGCAGCAGCTGTGGCCGACACGATCGAACGCACCGGGAGTCGAGGCCGGGCGGGAATTCGCAGGCACCAGTCTATGCAGAGCCTCAGCCGCTCGGGTTCTCCGGGCCTGCAGCGTCGTCATACGAGTGCACGCCCGGGTGCACTCGAGCAAGCAGGAACACTCCGACGATCGCCACGGCACCGCAGAGCACGAACGCCAGCATCTGCCACAGCTGCGCTCCGGCAGCCTCGTTGAGGATGGTTATGCCGATCGTCACGGCGACGAGCGGGTCGATCACCGTCAGGCCTGCGATGACCAGGTCGGGCGGACCCGAGGCGTAAGCGTTCTGCACGAAGTAGGCGCCAAGGCCCACCGCAGCCAGCAGCGCGAGCACACACCACAGCGTGAGCACGTCGAATTCCTGCTGCTCGATACGCGAGATCACCGACTTCGCCAGGGTGGCGACGAATCCGTAGAGCACGCCGGCGCCGACCACGTAGCCGATGGCAGGCAGCCTCGCCCGAAAGATGGCGAAAGCCACACCGAACAGCACCAATACGACGCCGAGCACGATGAGGATTTCGATCAGGTCGCCTTCGGTGACCGGCACCTCCCGCGCGGCGAACGCGGCGACCACCACGAATGCGCCAACACCGCCGACGCACAGAGAGATCGCCAGGATCGTGCGCTTGTTCAACGGGTTGCCGCTGATTCTGGCATTGATGATCGCGGTGATGACGAGCGACACCGCACCCAGTGGCTGCACGACGATCAGGGGTGAGAAGGCCAGGCTGGTCAGCTGGAGCACAATGGCAAGGCCCAGCGTCATCGTGCCGAACACCCACGATGGACGGGCCAGCAGCAGGGTCAGCTGCTTCAGTTGAAGTCCGCCGCGGCCGTCGTGGTCGGTACGTCGCTCGACCTTGGTCACGCCGCGGTGCTGCAGTTGCGCGCCGAGCGAGAGGAATACCGCGCCGACGAGCGCGATCGGGATGCCGATGAACTGACGTGGCTGCAGCGCGGTGAGGTCGCTGGACGCCGCCGCCAGGTCGAAGATCACGTCACGACACTAACGGCAATGCGCGCCGATACCCTGGTCGAATGGCCGTTCTTCCGATCCGCATCTGCGGTGATCCCGTGCTGCACGCCCCCGCCACCGACGTGATGGAGTTCGACTCCAGCCTTCACGAACTGGTGCAGGACATGTACGACACGATGAAGGCAGCACCGGGCGTCGGACTGGCCGGCCCGCAGGTGGGTGTGGCGAAGCGACTCTTCGTCTACGACTGGACCGATGACTCCGACGAGCAGCATCGCGGCGTCGCGATCAACCCGACGCTGTGGATCGCACCGGTGCCGGCCGGTGACGCGGACCCCGACACGGAATCAGAAGGATGCCTGTCTTTCCCGGGTGAGAGATTCCCGCTACTGCGTTCCGCCCGGGTGATCCTGCAGGCGGTCGACGTGGAGGGCAAGCCGTTCGAAGTGCGGACAGACGGCTGGCTGGCGCGCATCTTCCAGCACGAGTACGACCACCTCGACGGCCTCCTCTATGTGGACCGACTCACCGACGGTCACGCCCGCACCGCGGCGAAAGTGGAGCGCAAGCGGGGCTGGGGTGTTCCTGGCCAGAGCTGGCTGCCAGGGGTCGACCACCTCGAGGACTGAACCGCCGGCGCTCGACCCCGGGTCTGAGCGCCGGCCGCTGCTCGACCGCCGGCCGTTCTCCGGCCGGCGGTCGAGCAGCCCTCAACGGGGCGACGGTCCCTGCCGGTTCGCCCGCAGCACTTCGAGGCGTTTGCGGTACTCCACCTCGTCGATGTCGCCCTGCGCGAAGCGCTCGGCGAGTGTCGACTCGGCATTGCTGCTCGCCGACCAGCCCCCGTACGGACCGAACCGGCCGGAAGGGCCGTGCTCGCGCCAGTACGCTCTGCGGCGCCTGGTGACGAGGAAGACGATCAGGACGATCACGAGGATCCAGAAGATCGGAATGAAGAAGAACAGCGGGAAGAACGGGAAGAACCCGCCTGCCCACGGTCCGCCCCAGTGCGCCGCGACCGCGGCGGGTGCCGCGCTCGCCGTGGACAAGAGTGCGCTGACCATGATGCGAGAACCTTTCTGACGATGAACGGGCTCGTTCGAGCCGATTCCAGGATCCTGCGAGAGTCGAAGCGAGCGCGTCCGCCCGCGGGAGGCATCCTTCTGCTCCCCTGGGAGCACGAGCAGCACGATGCCGGCGCAGGACCGGGTGGGTCAGAACCGTCCAGGTGCCACGAGCCCTGACTCGTAGGCGATGACCACGAGGTGCACGCGGTCGCGTGCACCGAGCTTCGTGAGGATGCGCGACACGTGCGTCTTCGCCGTGAGCGGGCTCATGAAGAGCCGCACGCCGATCTCCGCGTTGCTCAGACCCTCCGCGACGAGTACGAGCACCTCGCGCTCCCGCCCTGTGAGCGGCTCGAGCGCCGCGGCGGTCACCTCGGGTCGCACGGATCCGGACAGGCGCGACAGCAGGCGACGCGTGACTCCTGGCGACAGCAGCGCATCGCCGGCCGCAGCGACGCGAACCGAGCGGATGAGCTCTACCGGTTCGGTGTCTTTCACCAGGAACCCGCTGGCTCCCGCCCTGATCGCTTCGGACACGTACTCGTCGAGTTCGAACGTGGTCACGATGACGACGTGCACGCCCTGCAACGACTCGTCGCCCACGATCTCCGAGGTCGCCCACAGACCATCGCCGTCAGGCATCCGGATGTCCATGAGCACGACATCCGGTCGCTCGCGCCGCACCACCGCCAGGGCCTCGCGACCCGATGCTGCCTCGCCCGTCACCTCGATGTCTGGTTCGTGGTCGAGCAGCGCGCGGAATCCGGCGCGCACAAGCTGCTGATCGTCTGCCAGAACGACGCGAATCACGCGCCCCCCTCTCTTCGTCCGGCGCGGACGCTGCCCGCCGGCAGTCTCGCGATCACCCGGAATCCACCGTTCGGGGTCGCCTCGGCGACGAGTGTTCCTCCGAGTGCCGTTGCGCGTTCGCGCATGCCCAGGATGCCGCGTCCGGTCCCCCGATGCGGGGCGTCGGGGACGGGATCAGCAGACGGACCGTTCTCGACACGGACGACGACATCCGAGTGAGCCGCGACATCCACCACCACGGAGGCCGTGGCGGCGTGGCGTCGCACATTCGTCAACGACTCCTGCGCGATGCGATACGCAGCGGTCTGGGCGGCCGCCGAGACCGGCGGATGACCGTTCCATGCGCCGGTCGCGACGTCGCCGCGTGCTTCGACGCCGAGTCCGAGACGTCGGGACTCCTCCAGCAACGCCGGCAGAGCCTGAAGATTCGGCTCGGGGCGCCGCGGCGCGGACTCCTCTGCCGAATCGTCGGGATGCCGGAGCATCCCGAGCACACCGCGCACCTCATCCAGCGCGGATGCACTCGTCTCGCGAATGGAACGCAGGCTCTGCCGCGCACTCTCCGGGTCGTCGTCGAACAGGTGCAGCCCGACGCCGGCCTGCACACTGATCTGCGAGAGCGAGTGCGCGAGAACGTCGTGCAGCTCGCGAGCGATGCGCAGCCGTTCCTCCTCGGCAGCCGAGCGGCGGCGGGATGCCTCCTCGCGGGCCGCGATGCGGAACCTCTCCCGCCTGCCGCGCGCCCCGCTGGCGGCGCCCGCGACCACGCAGAGCGCAATGGTGACTGCGAGTATCCGGATGCCCGCCGCGCCTCCGCCCTGAGCCAGAACCCAGCCGATGCCGGCCAGGCCGATGCCGGCCAGCGTGCACCATGCCCAGATCGATTCGCCGGCGAGCACTACGCGCACCACGGCGATCGCCACCGCAAGCGCGGCGGCGGGTGGACCGGGCGCCAGTGCGATGGCAGGCACCGCGAGCGCCGCGACGGCGATCACGCCTGCCCTGCGCGAGGGAAGCAGCAGAAGCGCGGCAGCTGCGATCCCCAGCATCACAGATCCGGCTGCGACGAGATCGATCGGTCCGCTGACATGGTGCCAGGCGCCTGCGAACGCGAAGGCGAGCCCAGGCAGCTGCACGAAGACGCTCAGCGCGGTGGCGAAGATCCGTGCACGCCAGGGCCGGCGTGTGTGTGCCTCGGGCGCCGAGTCGGGCCCGGTGCGCAGCCAGGGCGGGTACGGCATCTCCTCATGCTAGCCAGCGGGCGTCACCGCACCATCGGCCCTCGGGCCGGTCATGACTACTCCCCGCGGAGTACGGCCTGCTCGTCGCCCGTCGCGATCGGAGCGTCGGCATGCTGCGACCACTCGCTCCACGACCCCGGATATATGGCGGGCCGGAACCCTGCAAGCATCAGCGCGGCGGCGTTGTGCGCCGCCGTCACACCCGAGCCGCAGTACGTCGCCACCGGAAGGTCGTCGGAGACACCGGCCGCCTCGAACCGCTCCCTCAGCTCTCGGGCGCCGAGGAACCGCCCCGACTCATCGATGTTGGCGTTCGTCGGCGAGTTGCGCGCCCCCGGGATGTGTCCGGCCCGAGGGTCGATCGGCTCGGTCTCGCCGCGGTACCGCTCAGGGGCACGTGCATCCAGAAGAACGCCGTGGCGTGGCAGGTGCAGTGCTTCGTCCATCGAGACGACCGGGAGGTGGCCGTAGCTCAGCGACACGTTTCCGGGCGTCGGCCGCACGCCGCCGGACTCGACCGCGCGACCGGTGGCGAGCCAGGCACGCACACCGCCGTCGAGCATCCGTACGTTCTCGAAGCCGCCGTGCCGAAGCAGCCACCACGCCCTGGCGGCTGACATGTTTCCGAGATCGTCGTAGACGACCACGAGGTCGTCTTCGTCGATCCCCCAGGCGCGGGCATCCTTTTCGAACTGCTCGATCGGCGGCAACGGATGCCTGCCCTGGCGAGGGTCCCCCTTCTGGGCCAGCTGTGTGTCGAGGTCCACATACACGGCGTCGGGAAGGTGCCCGGCGAGGTACGCCGGGCGGCCGTCCGGCACGTCCAGCCGCCACCGCACGTCGAGGATCCGCACGCGACGCCCGCCCGATGCCGCGTTCTCCAACGCAGCTGCGAGGTCGTCGGCGGTGATGAGCAGGTCGGAACGTTCGGACATGACGTCAACGCTACTCACGCGAATGTGGGCCCGCGCGCTACTCGAGTTCGTCCTCGGCGACCAGTTGCACGCTGCTCACGCCATCGATGCCGCTCAGCGCGTCGATCAATCGTGAAGTGTCATCCGGGCCACGCAGCTCCAGCAGCACCGCCGCCAGCCCGTCACCCGCGGGATGATGGTCGGCGCGGCTGACCACCCACCCTCCGCCGGTGATCGCCGTCAGTACGTCCCGGAGAAGTCCACGGCCGTCGCGGTAGACGACCTCGATCTGCACCTGCGCGTTGCGACCCCGAGGAAGCAGCCGAGTGACCGCCGTGAGTCCGTACGCGATCACGAAATGCAACGCGGTCACGGCCAGCGCGAGCACCCAGAGGCCGGCTCCCGCTGCCATTCCGATCGCGGCGGTCTCCCACACGGATGCCGCCGTCGTCAGGCCGTGCACAGCGCCGCGGCGGGTGAGGATGAGCCCGGCCCCGAGAAAGCCGATGCCGGTCACGACCTGCGCCGCAACTCGCGAAGGGTCGAGGGTGACGTGCGGGCCGAGAACATCCGTGAACCCGTACTTGCTCACCAGAAGGAAGAGAGCCGCAGATGTTCCGACGATCGCCTGCGTGCGAAGCCCTGCGCTCTTGCCGCGCAGCTGTCGCTCCAGACCGACGAAGGCACTGAGAACGAACGCGAGTGCCAACTCACCGAGCTGCAGCCAGCCCTGACCCTGGAAGACGTCGATCGCGTTGTTCATGACGCTTCGACCGTATGCCCGCCGCCGCAACTGCGGCGAGCCCTTGACGCTCCCCCACTTGGACTCGAACCAAGAACCTGCCGGTTAACAGCCGGCTGCTCTGCCAATTGAGCTATGGAGGAATGCCCCGTGGGGCTCCCCTACTTTACCAAAGCGCGGCCCCTGGACAAATCGGCCGACACCGGCGGGCGCGGCGCCGAAGGGGCCGCTATTCGCTGAGCCGGAGCGCCTCAGCGAGCTGAGCCACGTAGGGGTGCGTCGGCGCAGTGAAGACGTCTTCCATGGTGCCGTAGCCGACCAGCGATCCGGACTGCAGCACCGCGACCGTCGCCGTGGCGTTCCGCAGTACGCGGGCATCGTGGCTGACGATGACGGCGGCGAAATCGTGTTCGCCGTGCAGTCGCGCCAACAGGTCGACGACGGAGTCGCGCACCGTCACGTCGATGCCCGCAGTCGGCTCGTCGGCGACGAGCACACTCGGCCCGAGCACTAGTGCCTGCGCGATGGCGACTCGCTGCCGCTGGCCGCTGCTGAGCTCATACGGGTACTTGTCGAGCACACCGAGCGGCAACTGCACCGAGTCGAGGAGCGAGGCCGCACGCGCCCCCGCATCCCGCCTGCTGAAGTGCTTGTCCCGCTCGTAGATGGGTGCGGAGACAAGGTCGGAGACCGTCATCGCCCGGTCGAGGCGGGCACCGGCGTCCTGTTGCAGGTAGCCGACGTGGAATGTCAGCATCCTGCGATCCCGGGAGCGCAGTCGCCTGATCGAGTGACCCATGACGGCCGCGTCGCCACCGGTGATCCTGGGTGCCGCTCCCCCGTCGGCGCCCGCCCTGCCGGAGACGAGGCGTGCCAGCGTGCTCTTCCCGGAGCCGCTCTCGCCTAGGATGCCCAGCACCTCGTCGGGTCGCACGTGCAGGCTGATGCCGCGCAAGGCGACGCATCCGGCTGAGGCGCCATGCGGCGGGTACTCCGCCGAGAGGTCGTCGAGCACGATCGGGTCGCGGTACGTCTGTGCTGTCATTCGGTGGCTCCGGCGGGCATGATATTCAGCCTATTGGCGGCACGCGTGCCTCGAACACGTCACTCGCCGCGGAGCCGAGCGCGGTCCGCATCGATCTGCACGAGCTCGCGCTGGATGCCCGTCACCGTCTCGCGATCGACGGGGTCGGTGCGTTGCAGCCGGCCGAGGGCATCCGCTTTGCGTCGCAGCAGGTCGCGGTCGAGCAGGGACGCCGTCACCGACGTGGCGAACGCCGCCGCACCGGCTTCGTCGCGCGCCGGGATCGGCGCGACGCTGAGCTGCCTGACCAGACCGGCGAACGGCGCCGGAACGTCGCCCGCGACACGTTCCACCCAGCCCTGAGCGCCATACGCCTCCACGTTCGTCGCGATCGCGTCGCGCACGACCGCCAGCGACGCGTTCGAGAAGCCGGAGTGCGCCACCGCCGTGGCGCGTTGTGCGCCCACATGCTGCGGGTATTGCAGAACCGCCATCAACGCCTCGCGCTCCAGCCTGGTCGCGGGATCGGACCCGACGCTCTTCAGCGTCACATCCGACTCGCTCGAACCCTGCCCGTGCCCGACCCGGCCATCGTGCCCGTCGCGCTCATCGCCTCGATCACCGGTGTCGTGGCCCGTGCCGGGCTCGCCGCGGCCTGCGTCGCGTGTACTCTGACCTGCGGCCACCCGCCGCAGCGAACCCTGCCCGGCCGTGCGCACGGCCAGCTGCACTTCACCGAGCTCGACGCCGAGCATCCGTGCCAGCTGACGGGTGTATCCGGGCCGCAGCGCCGTGTCGCGGATGCCTGCCACGATCGGCGCGCACTCGCGCAGGGCGGCGACGCGGCCCTCGACGGTTTCAAGGTCGTACTTGCTCAGGGCCTGCCTGATGACGAACTCGAACATCGGACGCTTCGCATCCACCATATGGCGCACGGCAGTGTCGCCCTGTTTCAGGCGGAGATCGCACGGATCGAGTCCCGCAGGTCCGACGGCGACATAGGTCTGCGCTGCGAACCGCTGCTCCTCGCCGAAGGCGCGCAGGGCGGCCTTCTGCCCGGCCTCGTCGGGATCGAACGTGAACACGACCTCGCCGAGCCCGCTGTCGTCGCCGAGCACGCGACGCAGCACTTTGATGTGGTCGACGCCGAACGCCGTGCCGCACGTGGCCACAGCGGTGTCGACCCCGGCGAGGTGGCAGGCCATCACGTCCGTGTAGCCCTCTACGACGACGACGCGGTGCGAACGCGAGATCTCACGTTTGGCGAGATCGAGCCCGTAGAGCACCTGAGCCTTGTGATAGATCGCCGTCTCGGGCGTGTTGAGATACTTCGGCCCCTTGTCGTCGTCGAGAAGCCGGCGCGCGCCGAACCCGACGGTCTGACCTGTGACATCGCGGATCGGCCAGATGGCCCGGCCGCGGAACCTGTCGTACGCGCTGCCGCGCTCGCCGGTGGAGACGAGCCCGGATGCCGCCAGTTCGTCGGCCGTGAACCCGCGGCCGCGCAGGTGGGCGCCGAGAGAATCCCACGCGTTCGGGGCGAAACCCACACCGAAGCGCTCTGCGGCGATCGGATCGAAGCCCCGCTCGCCGAGGAATCGTCGGGCGGCATCCGCATCGGGCGCACCGAGTCGCTCCCTGAAGAACTCCTCGGCTGCCGCGTTCGCCGCTATGAGGCGTGCACGGTTGCCGGACTCTGCCGCCGCCGGGCCGCCGTCCTCGCAGTGCAGGCCGTACCCGATGCGGGCGGCGAGCCGCTCCACCGCCTCGGCGAAGGTGACGTGGTCCATCTTCATGAGGAACTCGTACACGTCGCCGCCCTCGCCACAGCCGAAACAGTGGTAGAGACCGACCTGAGGACGCACCTGGAAGCTCGGGCTGCGCTCGTCGTGGAAGGGGCAGAGACCCTTCAGCGATCCCACCCCGGCGGACTTGAGAGTGACATAGTCGCCGACGATGTCGGCGAGGTTCGTTCTGGCCTTGACCTCATCGACATCGCTCTGTCGAATACGGCCCGCCATGAGGTTGATTCTATGGCGCGTGCGCCATGGGCAACGCTGGTTGTGGAGGGCGTCTCGAGCGTGCGGGGCTCGCTGCGATTCAGGACCTGTGGTCGGGAACGCCCACTACGACGAAAACCCGGGCCAGCTGATGATCGATCAGAGCGATTGCCTCGTCCGGTTCTCGCTGTTTCAGCAGAACGCTCGGCTGCAGGCCTTCCGCGAGTGCCACCAGAATGGCGGCCTCGGTCGGGGCATCCACCTGTGGGAACGTTTCGCCCGCCTGCTGTCCCTGGTGGATGAGACTCGCTACGAGATGCTCGAGGGCATGCGGCGCTTCACGGGTGGCGTCGGCCAGCTCAGGATCGTTCAGGAACCGCATGAAGTACGCCGAATAGACCAACTGTCTGGTGCGCCGCTCCTCGTCGACGGGAAGAAGTTCGAGGAGAACTCCCCTCACGACCGTGCGCATGCTGGGCGCGTCACCGAGGAGTTCAAGGCGGCCGCGTGCCTGGAGCTCCGCGTCTTCGTTGAGGATCTTCAACGCACCGAGCAACATGTCGGCCCTCGTGCCGAAGTAGTACTGCAGAAGCCTGGCTGACACCTGGGCTTCGGTGGCGACCTGCCGCAGAGTGACGTTCTCGAGCCCGCCATCGGTCGCTTTGCGCCACACCGCCTCGGCGATCTGGCGCCTGCGCTGGTCGTGGTCCACCTGCTTCGGCATCCGATTCCTCTCGAGTCCGTTATGGTTCGAGTGTACCAAAACGTGTTATGGTGCGATCGGACCATACCAGTGAGGAGTGCCGCCCGAAGGGCGCTTCGTGACAAGAGGGAGACCGCAAGATGAAGTACATCATCGTATTGATCGTCGGAATGGCACTGCTCGTGCTCGGCGCACAGAGCGCCATTCGGCTGATGGTGAATCACGCGGACGCCGGAGTGCTCGGGTGGCTGCCCGGTGGTTTCGCGGTCTGGCTCGCGTGTTACCTGGCCGCAGTCGTCGTGGGTGTCCTGTTCGCCGGGTGGGCTGGAAAGCGGGCCCAGCAGAGCCGCCACGAGTCGTGATGGGTCAGTGGTCCTACTGGTGTGCGAGGCGCTCGTACCAGGAGATCGCCGACTGGTCCGTCAGGCTTGCGACCTGATCGACGACGACGCGTTTGCGGGCCGCGTCATCAGCTGCCTGCCGCCAGTCCTCTGCGGATCCGGGGTCGAGGTTCGCCTCGCCTGTGTTCAGCAGCACATCGGCGAGCTCGGTGAGCATCGTGCGCTGCCTGGCGTAGATCGGCTGACGGGTGTTGCGAGACATCACGAACGTGGCCACGATGCCCTTCAGAACGGCGATCTCCGCCTGGATCCCCGGCGGTACCACGACATCGGCGCCGAAGCGACTGAGGCTCGACTGCGGGAACGCCTCCCGCGTGGCACCTGCTGCGGAGACGGCGAAACGACCGATGAGCTGGCTCGTCAGGTTCTTCAGCCTGGCCTGGGCGCGACGCGAGCCGTCCCAGTCGTCGAGCCAGACATCCAGGCTGTCCAGCCGATCGAAGGCGTCGATGAGCTGGTCGTGCCCGATCTCGCCGCCGATCCACTCGTACATGGAGCTCACGAGCGCGTCGTGGTCGACCCGTCGACCGAGCGCAGCGACATCGATGTATCCGTTGACCACCGCGTCTTCGAAGTCATGAACCGAGTACGCGATGTCGTCGGAAAGATCCATCACCTGAGCCTCGACGCATCTCACGCGATCCGGTGCTCCCTCGCGCAGCCAGTGGAACGCCGGCTCATCGTCTGCGTAGAAGCCGAACTTCGCGCGCCCGCTGGGGTCGGCCACCGACGACGAAGCGGGCCACGGGTATTTGCAGCTGGCATCGAGACTGGCCCGCGTCAGATTGAGTCCGTACGGATGACCGTCGACACCGAACACCTTCGGCTCCAGTCGTGTGAGCAGCCGCAGGGTCTGCGCGTTGCCCTCGAACCCACCGACATCGCTCGACCATTCGGCCAGCGCCCGTTCGCCGTTGTGCCCGAACGGCGGATGCCCGATGTCGTGTGCGAGGCATGCCGTGTCGACCACATCCGGATCCAGGCCGAGGCTCGAGGCGAGCTCGCGCCCCACCTGCGCCACTTCGAGGGAGTGCGTCAGCCGGTTGCGCGCGAAGTCCAGCCCGGCCGACGGGCTGAGCACCTGAGTCTTGGCGGCGAGCCTGCGCAGCGCACTGGAGTGCAGCAGCCGGGCGCGGTCGCGCGCGAAGTCGCTGCGCCGGGTCGAGTGCTGCTCGGGCAGCCAGCGCTCACGGTCGAAAGCGGTGTAGCCGGTGCGTGCGCCGGCAGCATCCGGGCGCCCGAGTTCCCGGCGGGCGCCGGAGCGCCCGGCATCGGTGGTGGTGCCGGGGTCAACCGCCACTCGTGTTCACCTCTGCTTCGGCCAGCTGCTCGTGTTCGCCGGCCGCGATGGAGCGCGATTCCAGCCAGCGGTCGGGCAGCGCGGGATTCTTCGGCGTCCCGGCGCGCCCGCGCGGTCCCTCTGCGCCCTCACCGGGGTACGGCTGCGTGGGGTCGAGCGTGCCCAGCAGATCGTCCAGCTGCTGCAGGGACTCGACGGTGGCCAGCCGCGCCCGGAGGTCGCCACCGACCGGGTAACCCTTGAAGTACCAGGCGACGTGCTTGCGGATGTCGCGGCATCCGCGTTCCTCGCTCTCGAAGAACTCCACGAGCAGCTCGGCGTGCCGCCGGAACGCGGCCATCACCTCGCCGAGGCCCGGGCGCGCAGTCGCGGCTTGCGCCTGCTCGGCGCTGATCTCACCCGCGCGGGCTTTGAACGCTGCGGCGAGGTCGCCGAACAGCCACGGACGTCCCAGGCAGCCACGACCGACGACGACGCCGTCGCAGCCGGTCTGCTCGACCATGCGGATGGCATCCTCTCCCGTCCAGATGTCGCCGTTGCCGAGCACCGGAACGCTCGTCACGGTCTCCTTGAGCTTCGCGATGGCCGACCAGTCGGAGTGGCCGGAGTAGAACTGGGACGCTGTTCGCGCATGCAGCGCGATCGAGGCGACCCCGGCGCCTTCGGCGATGCGACCGGCCTCCAGATAGGTGAGGTGGTCGGCGTCGATGCCCTTGCGCATCTTGATCGTGAGCGGCCGGTCGCCGGATGCCTGCACCGCGGCGGTCACGATGTCGCGGAACAGGTCGAGCTTCCACGGCAGCGCGGCTCCCCCGCCCTTGCGCGTGACCTTGGGCACAGGGCATCCGAAGTTCAAGTCGATGTGGTCGGCGCGATCCTCGGCCACCAGCATGGTGACCGCCTCGCGCACTGTCGTCGGGTCGACGCCGTAGAGCTGGATCGACCGCGGCGTCTCGCTGGAGTGGTGACGGATCAACCGCATCGACTCGGGGGTGCGCTCGACCAGCGCACGGGAGGTGATCATCTCGCTCACGTAGAGGCCGGCACCGAACTCCCGGCACAGACGGCGGAAAGCGGTGTTGGTGATGCCCGCCATCGGCGCGAGCACGACGGGAGCGTCGAGACGTAGCGGACCGATCGCGAGCTGCGAGGGGCTTAGTGTTGCGGAGGGAGACATCGCTGACGATTCTCCCAGATGGCGCCTGAAAGACCAGATGGCGCTCTACGGAACAGGTGTCGACCGAATGAACGGGGTGCGCATGCCGCCCGGACGCGAACGAGTCGTCGAGGATGCCGCGGCGCGGGGCGTCGACGTACGGATCGTCGAGCGACCCCCGGCTCGCTCCCTGCATGAGGCCGCTGCGCTGCTTGGCATCGAGCCGTCGGAGATCGTCAAGTCGCTCGTGGTGAAGAGGCACGACGGCGACTACCTGTTCGCGCTGGTTCCCGGTGGCCGCAAGATCTCCTGGGCGAAGCTGCGCGGGCTGCTGGGCGTGAACAAGCTTTCTCTGCCGGATGCCTCGCTCGCCCTCGCCGCGACCGGTTACGAGCGCGGAACCATCACGCCGTTCGGTTCGACGACCGCCTGGCCCGTCGTGGCCGATACCGGTGTCGCCGGTCGCACCGTCGCGATGGGTGCAGGCGAGCACGGCTACAGCGCGTTCGTCGATGGGGACGCGCTGATCCGCGCGTTCGGCGCCACGGTCGCCGACATCACCGACTCCGAGTAGCGTCCCCGCTCGTTGGGTAGTCCCACCGACCGCGGAGCAGCGGCCACCCGCCGGCGGCCACCCGCTCCGCGAGACTAGCCGTATGGGATGAGGCTAGGTGCACAGCGCCAGGTCTCATCCCATACGGCTAGTCGCGCTGCGGGATCGCCGCCGACTCGTCGTTCGTCGGCGTCGGAATCACACAGATGTCGCCGTCGCAGACGACCGCGTTCGGGTCGCCAAGCGGCTTCAGCCCGGTCATGCGGACGCTTCCTCCGACGCGCCATCGCGCTCCACCCACACCTGCTCCAGCACCTGCGTGAACGTCGTCGCCTCCTGCGCTCCGGAGACCCCGTACTTGCCGTCGATCACGAAGAACGGCACGCCGGAGATGCCGTACTCCTGAGCCGTGGCCTGGTCTTCGCGAACCGCCGAAAGGTAGTCGCCGCGCTCGAGCGCGGTTCGTGCATCCTCGGCGTCGAGCCCGATCTCCGACGCGTAGCGTGCAAGGTCGTCGACGCGACCGACGTGACCACCCTCGACGAAGTAGGCCTTCAGCAGGCGTTCCTTCATCTCGGCCTGCTTGCCGTGCGCTTTCGCGTAGTGGATCAGCTCGTGCGCCTTGACCGTGTTCGTGTGCTGCATGGCGGCGAAGTCGTAGTCGAGCCCGACCTGGCCCGCGATTCCACGCACGCGCTCCAGCATCTGCGCTGCCTCATCGGAGCTGATCCCCTTGTGCTGGGCGAGATAATCGGCCTCATTCCCCTCGAAGTCGACGGGAGTGTCGGGCGAGAGCTCGAACGAGTGGTACTCGACCTCCACGCCTCGACCATCGCCGGAGCCGGCGAACAGGCCGGATCCCGCCTCGAACTTGCGCTTTCCGATGTAGCACCACGGGCACGCCACATCGGACCAGATGTCAACCTTGATGGGATCGCTCACATCGAGGTGCAACGGTGAATGGCCGGCCGCTATTCCGCTGCGGCCGGAGCATCGACGGCGCCGCCGAAGCGGCGGCTGCGCGCCGCGTACAACTCGACGGCGCGCCACAGATCCTTGCGTGAGAAGTCCGGCCACAACGTGTCGAGGAACACCATCTCCGCGAACGCACTCTGCCACAGCATGAAGTTGCTCGTGCGCTGCTCCCCCGAACTGCGCACGAACAGGTCGACGTCGGGCAGATCGGGCGCATACAGGTGACGCTGGATCGTCTTCTCTGTGATGGCGGAAGCACGCATTCTTCCTGCTGCGACCTCGTCGGCGATGCTGCGCACGGCATCCGCGATCTCCGTACGGCCGCCGTAGTTCACACACATCGTCAGCGTGAGCACGTCGTTGCCCGCCGTGAGCCGCTCGGCGAACTGCAACTCCTTGATGACGGATGTCCACAGCCGCGGCTTCCTGCCTGCCCACCGCACGCGAACGCCCCATTCGTTCAGCTGATCGCGCCTGCGGTGCAGCACGTCGCGGTTGAAGCCCATCAGGAATCGCACCTCGTCGGGAGAGCGCCGCCAGTTCTCGGTGGAGAACGCATACACGCTCAGCTGCTTCACGCCGACCTGGATGGCGCCGGCGACGACGTCGAGCAGGGAGGCCTCCCCCGCCTTGTGGCCCTCGATGCGCGTGAGCCCGCGACGATTCGCCCAGCGGCCGTTGCCGTCCATAACCAGGGCGATGTGGCCGGGCACCACGGATGTCGGCAACGGCGGCGGATACTCGCCCGTCCAGTCCACGGGGCGGAAGGCGACGGCGTCCTTGTGCGTGTAGGGCTTCGGAGTCATGCCGTCTCTCCGGTGGTTGCCCTGGAGACGTAGGGAAGAGACCGGAGGCCTCGCTCGAGGTGCCATTGGACGTACGCGGAGACGATGCCGCTCGCTTTTGCGCGCGTGGCGGCAGCCGTGGATTCGGCAGTCGGCCAGTCGCCCTCCACGAGCGCGATCAGCAGGTCGATGACCTCTCGGCCCACCCTCGGCGCGCCCGGGGGTGCGCAGTCGTCGCACACCACCCCGCCCAATTGCACGACGATGCTCGCATGCTGCCCCGGCCGGCCGCAGCGCGCGCACGCGTCGAAACTCGGTGCCCACCCGGCAAGCGAGAGCGCGCGCAGTAGGTAGGAGTCGAGCGTGAGCGACGCGTCGTGCTCGTGCCGCGACAGTGACCGCAGCGCACCGACGAGCAGCAGGTACTGCTGCCTCGATCCCTCCGACTCGGTCAGACGGTCGGCCGTCTCGACCATGGCGTTGGCAGCCGTGAAGCTCGAGTAGTCGGCAGCGATCTCGGCACCGTACGCGCCGAGCGACTCTGCCTGGTTGACGATGTCGAGGCTGCGACCCTCGTAGAGCTGCACGTCGGCGACCATGAACGGTTCGAGGCGCGCACCGAACTTCGAGGCCGTTCGACGAACGCCTTTGGCCACCGCGCGCACCTTGCCGTGACCCCTGGTCAGCATGGTGACGATGCGATCGGCCTCGCCCAGCTTGTGGGTGCGCAGCACGACGGCTTCATCACGGTAGGTGGGCACCGGTCCATTATCGCCGTGTCGACCCCGGCGCCAGGTAGGCCGCTCGGATGCCGCGGCTCCACAATGGAGCGGTGACCGAGCCTGCCTTCATCATCCCGCTCTGGGCGGACCTGACCGCTGTCGCACTGGGAGGCATCCAGGGTGCGCTGTTCGCCTCCGGGTTTCGCGGCCAACGGCGGCTCGACCTGCTGGGTGTCGCGATCACCGGAACCGTCGTCGGGCTCGGCGGCGGACTGACCAGAGACCTGCTCCTCGTGGTGCGTCCAGCCATGCTCTCCAACAACTGGTATCTGATCACGGTGATCGCCGCATCCCTGGCCGGCATGCTGTTGGCGGGGCCACTGCGAAGACTGAACTTCATCATCGTCGTGCTGGACGCCCTCGTGATCGGCATGTTCGGAGCATTCGGCACCGCGAAAGCGCTCGGGCTCGGCGTTCCGGTCGTGCCCGCCGTGTTCGTCGGCGTCTTCGCCGCGGTCGGCGGCAGCGTGTTGCGCGACGTGATCATGGGTCTGCCGGTGGCGATCATGCACGTGGGATCGCTGTACGCCGTCGCCGCAGCGGCAGGATGCGTGCTCCTCGTCGTTCTGCACGGCTTCGGCGTCGACCTGTTCGTCTCGGGCACCGCGGGGTTCGGGCTCACCGCAGTGATCCGTATTCTCGCCGTCGTGTTCGATCTCTCGCTACCGGAGCAGCGGATGCTGTATCGCCGCAAGGTTGCGGCGGAGACCTCCGCGATCCCCATCATCAAGCGGGATGATGGCAGCACCACCGCTGGTTGAGATTGTCGAAACCTCGGCCTGGTCTCGACAAGGTCAGCCAGCGGCGAAGCCGCTCAAGTCGCGTCCCACAGCGCGCGATAGTACGCGATGCGTTCCTCGTCGGGCTCGACTCCGTATGCCTCGTAGTAGAGGGCGTCGTAGCCCGCGCCGTAGTTCCACTCCGTGCTCCACGCACCGATGGCGATGTCGGCCCAGCGGTCTGCGACGCCCATCCGGCCCAGATCCACGTACCCGACGACGACGCCGTCGTCGGCCAGCAGAGTATTGGGAGCGCACGCATCGCCATGGCAGACCACGAGAGTGTCGACGGCGGGCACCTCGCCCAGCCGATCGAGCGCCGCAACACGCTCCGGGATGCGCTGCGCCCGGCTGCGTTCGATCCGCTCGGCGACCGACCAGTCGAATGGGCATCCGGCCACGGGCAATGCGTCATGCAGGTGCCGCAACCCTTCACCGAGCGCGCGGACGGACGTCTCGGGTTCGGCGCGCCACCGTTTCGTCACCGCGTTCGTGCCGGGCAGCGCACGCGTTACAAGGACCTCTCCGTCATCGCCCGACGTGTAGTCAAGTACGACGGGAACACGTATGAAGCGGCCCGTCCACTCCAATCGCTCCGCGTCGGCTGCGAGGTCGAGCTCGCTGTTCGGCGGCGCCCACTTCGCGAACACGCGCTCGTCGCCCAGCCGGCCACGCACCGTGACACCGCCGGCCTCGTTGACCCACACGATGGACTCGATGCCGTTCCCGAGCCGCCTTCTGAGCGGCTCGGGAACGGCGAACGACGCATCCGGTTCGCCCGCAAGGGAACGCGCGCCGTGCGACACGGCGGGAACGCCGCTGTCGGGCTCGGCCGTGCCGGGAAGAGGGAGACTCACCACTGAGCAGGACGTGGCGCGATCAGGCGGATGCCAACTGGCGCTCGGTCACACCGTCACCGACACGCACCGCACGGTTGACGGCCGACACGATCGCCTTCAGTGACGCCGAGACGGTGTCGGAGTCGATGCCGACGCCCCACAGCCGTCGTTCGCCGACCTGCAGCTCGACGTAGGAGGCCGCCTGGGCGTCGCCCCCCTCCGACATGGTGTGCTCGACGTAGTCGTAGAGGGACACCTGGATGCCGCGTGCGGCCAGCAGCGTCAGGAACGCGTCGATGGGGCCGTTGCCGCTCGCCTCGGTCCATTCCACGTCGTTCCCGTCGCGCAGCTTCACACGCAACGACAATGTGCCGGACTCATCCTTCGTCGTTGCGGTGGACTGCACCTCGAGACGTCCCCATTTCTCTGTCTCGTGGGCGCTCGGCAGATACTCGTCGCTGAAGATGCTCCACAGGTGGTCGCTCGTGACCTCGCCGCCCTCGGCATCGGTCTTGGCCTGCACCACGCCGGAGAACTCGATCTGCAGCTTGCGCGGCAGATCGAGTGCGTGATCGTTCTTCAGCAGGTAGGCCACGCCGCCCTTGCCGGACTGCGAGTTGACCCGGATGACCGCCTCGTAGCTGCGACCCAGATCCTTGGGGTCTACCGGCAGGTAAGGCACTGCCCACACGAGCTCGTCGACGTCGACTCCCTGCTCGTCGGCGTTCGCGGCCATCGCCTCGAAACCCTTCTTGATCGCGTCCTGGTGCGAACCGCTGAACGCGGTGAAGACGAGGTCTCCCACCCAGGGGTGCCGCTCGTTCACGGGCAACTGGTTGCAGTACTCGACCGTGTGCTTGATGCCGTCGATGTCGCCGAAATCGATCTGCGGGTCGATGCCCTGCGTGAACAGGTTGACGCCCAGCGCCACGATGTCGACGTTGCCGGTGCGCTCGCCGTTGCCGAACAGGCATCCTTCGATGCGGTCGGCACCGGCAAGGTAACCGAGCTCGGCCGCCGCGATAGCGGTTCCGCGGTCGTTGTGCGGGTGCAGCGAGAGGATGACGTGCTCGCGGTGATTCAGATGCCGGGACATCCACTCGATCGAGTCCGCGTACACGTTCGGCGTCGCCATCTCCACCGTCGCAGGCAGGTTGATGATCACGTTGCGTTCGGGCGTGGGCTCGAACACCTCCAGCACCTGGTTGCAGATGTCTGCTGCGAACTCGAGTTCCGTGCCGGTGTAGCTCTCGGGCGAGTACTCGTAATAGACGGTCGTGCCGGGAACGGTCGATTCGAGCTCTTTGCACTTGCGGGCACCACGCAGTGCGATATCGATGATGCCTCGCTGGTCGGTGCGGAACACGACGGCCCGCTGCAGAACGCTTGTGGAATTGTACAGATGCACGATGGCCTGTTTGGCGCCACGGATAGCCTCGTACGTGCGCTCGATCAGGTGGTCGCGGGCCTGTGTCAGTACCTGGATCGCCACATCGTCGGGAATCGCGCCGGTCTCGATCAGGCTGCGGACGAAGTCGAAGTCGGTCTGGCTGGCGCTCGGAAACCCGACCTCGATCTCCTTGTAGCCCATGCGCACCAGTAGGTCGAACATGATGCGCTTGCGCTCAGGGCTCATCGGATCGATGAGCGCCTGGTTGCCATCGCGCAGGTCGACGGCGCACCACCGCGGTGCCTTCGTGATGCGGGCGTCCGGCCAGGTGCGGTCGGGCAGCTCTACACGGATCTGCTCGTGAAACGGCCGGTACTTGTGAATCGGCATCGCAGACGGCTGTTGGGTGTTCTGCATGGTGTTCTCTTCTTCTCGCGAAAGTTGTTCAGCCGACGACGAACTCCGCGACGAGGGAGGCCGAGAGACTAGGCCTCGTCGCGGCAGCTAAGAAGGAGCATGCCGAAGCGCACGGTTTCAGGGTACACCCGCCGCCCCGGCGTCCCGTCGCCCCGCCTTCAGAACGGGCCGTCAGCTCTGCGGGGCGCTCGGAGCCACGAACCGCTGACGGATGCTGCCCAGTCCCTCGATCTCGCTCGTCACGCTCTGCCCCGGCTCCAGATACACCCGCGGCGTGCGGCCGAGACCGACTCCCTCGGGGGTGCCGGTGAAGATCACGTCTCCTGGCAGGAGCTCGACGAGGGCGGAGAGTCGGGCGATGAGCACGGGAACGGTGAAGATCATGTCGCTCGTGCGGCCGTTCTGCAGCACCTCGGTGCTGCCGTCGGCGCGGGTGATGGTGCATCCGATCGAAAGGTCGGACCGGTCGGCGGTCTTCTGCAGTTCGTCGAGCGTGACAACGGCGGGACCGATCGGGGCGAATCCCTTCAACGACTTGCCGATCGAGAACTGCGCGGGCTCGCCCCAGAACTGCACGGTGCGGTCGCTGATGTCCTGACCGATGGTCAGCCCTGCTACGTGCGTCCAGGCATCCTCCTCGCGGATGTCGCGGCCGCCCTCACCGATCACCGCGACCAGCTCGACCTCCCAGTCGACAGTGTCTCCGGTGAGCTCTACCTCCACGTCGGCGCCGGTGAAGCTCGAGACGAACTTGGTGAAGACCATCGGGTTCTCCGGGATGTTCAGCCCAGACTCACCCGCATGGCTCGCATAGTTCAGCCCGATGGCGAACACCTGCGACGGCCGCGGCACGGCGGGTCCGAGGTCGCGCTGATCGTAATGGGCGCCGGCCGCGACGTTCTGCACGGTTGCCCACTGCGAGAACTCACTCCAGCGCACGTAGACCGACTGGGGATCGGACGAGAACCGGCCATCGCTGGCCCGTTCCACGTCAAGAGCGCGCTCATCAGAGAGAAGCACGAGTCGTCCGGAGAGGTTGGCGATGCGCACGGCTGCCTGCTTTCGGTGGAAAGACGGAGTGAAAATCTGCGACCGGGTCGGAGTAAACATCCGACCAATCGGCGGCAAGCTGTACTCTATCGCGGCACCAGGAAGTCGCGCATGGCCATGCCGAGCGCAGGGTCGGTGACGGCACTCATGTGGTTGCCCGGAATCTCGACGAACCTCGCGAGCGGCATCGCGTCGGCCAGTTCAGCGCCGGAACCGTGGCCCCGATCATCCTCTCCCATGACGACGAGGGTCGGCGTGGCGATGGCGGCGAGCTCTTCGACGGTGGCTCCCACCGACGTCTCCAACACGAGGCGCAATGGCACCGGGTCGCCCTTCATGGTGCGCATGAACGCCTCGGAACGCCACTCCTCGGTACCTCGTGCATGCGTTCCGAGTCCGTCGAAGACGCGCGCGAAGAACTTGTTGCGCTTCTCGACCTCGGTGACGCCGCCGAGACCCATGCCCGCGACGACGGCGCGTCCTGGCTCGGCGCCGCGCACGAGCATCCGCACCGTCGTGCGCGCACCGAGCGAGTACCCGCCCAGGTCGTAATCGGTCAGTCCCAGCTGCTCGATCAGCCCGAACGCATCGTCGGCCAGCACATCGCGCGGATACCGTGCCGGGTCGTGATCGCTGTCGCTATCGCCGTGCGCGCGCAGATCGGGCATGATCACCCGCAAGCCCGAGTCGGCCAACAGCTTCGCGTGCCCGTAGCGGATCCAGTTCACGTACGCGGAGGAGAAGAACCCGTGGATCAGGACCACCGGGCGGCCTTCGCCGAGTTCGCGATACGCGAGAGAGGCACCGTCTCGCCCCCGATAGCGGTTCACGGGCAGATCGGGACGGCGAGGCATTCATCCAGCGTAGGCGTCCGCAGTGTCCGTCGCTCAGGGGGCGGTTGTACACCGAGGCCGTGAAGCGCCACTTCCCTTGTCACTCCGTGGCCATGGCCTCGACGGGCGAAACGGTGACGGCACGACGTGCTGCGACGGCGGATGCCACCGACGCGAGCACGAGTCCACCCGCTGCGACGACGGCGACAGTCGCCCACGGCACGTCGAGCGGGATCAGACCGTGCACGGCGCTGCCCATCAGCGACTGCGCGGCCGCCCATCCGTATGCACAGCCGAGGAGGATTCCGAACATCAGCGCCGTGACAGTCACGTGCGCGCTTTCGATCGCGATCATGCCGCGCAACTGGCCGCGGCTGAAACCGAGCGAGCGCAGCAGACCGAACTCCCGCGTTCGCTGCAGAACACCCATGAGCATGGTGTTGACGAGCCCGACCCCGGCTATGAGTGCGGAGAAGCCGATGAGCCCGGTCAGCACCCAGAGCGCCACAGTGACGGATTGATCGAGCAGAGCGGTCTCGCTTGCCGACGTCGCCAGCCGTTGCGTGGCGGCGTCCCGAAAACCGGTCAAGGCGACGGCGAACGTCGTGACAAGTGCGACCCCGATGACGAGCGCTATGCCGGTTCGAGCGCTCCGCTCCGGATACCTGCGCACGCCGGCCACGGCGATCCGGCCGGCCGCGCCACCACGCCAGACACGACCGACAAGGTGGAGCAGAGGCGGCATTATCCGGCCGGCACCCGACAGGATGCCCGTGAACGAGAGCACGCCGCCCGCGAAGGCGATGATCAGGGCTGCCGGTGTGACCAGCCCGGCGAGTACTCCCAGAGCGAGCATGACAGCGCCGGTCACGATCAGTGTCACGGTTCCAGCGAACGCGAGTCCCACCCCTTTTCGCGGAGCATCCTGCGACGCGGCGACCGCGGTCGCCTCCAATGGGCTGACCGTCGTGACGGCACGGCATCCGACCCAGGCCGCCCACCAGGTCGTGAGCACGACGACCACCGCCGGCAGCACGGCGAGCGGCGTGGCCAGGTCATACGCGGTGGCGGGCAGCCACCCACCCGCGCGGCCAGCAGACACGACCGCTAGAGCGATCACGACGCCGACGAGCGCGCCCGCGGCCGCCCCGATCACCCCGACCACGAGGCCTTCGAACGCGACGGCTTTGCGAAGGGCGCCGCCCTCGGCACCGACGAGTCTCAGCAGGGCGATGGATCGCCTCCGCCCAGCGACGACCGCGCCGAACGCATTCGTCGTCACGACGCATCCGACGTACACGGCGACCGCGAGGAACACGGCTGCGACAACGCTCAGGCCGATGCCGATCTTGTCGGACGCGGCGCCCGCACCCGTGGCGGAGACCACCCCCGTCACGACGACGACCGCCTCGACCAGCACGGTGCCGAAGAGCGCGGTCATCGCTGCGACGACGATCGTCGACGCATGATCTCGTTTGCGTCCGGTGCGCAATGAGGTTCCGCGACGTGCGCCTCGTGCCGATGCGGCACCGACCGTTGCGGCCTGGCTCATGCCCGCGCCCCCATCGACCCCGATCCGGCCGATTCCGCCCCGAGCATGATGTCGGACACGGTTTCCGCAGTCGACCGACCGATGTCCTCGACGATCCGGCCGTCCGCCAGCACCAGAATGCGATCCGCGAAACTCGCGGCGAGCGGATCATGCGTCACCATCGCGACGCTCTGGCCGTGCACACTCGATGCTTCGGCGATCAGGGCGAGAACCTCGCGTCCGGTACGGGAATCGAGGTTCCCGGTGGGCTCATCCGCGAAGATCACACTCGGCCTCGTCGCCATGGCTCGAGCGATGGCGACGCGCTGTTGTTGACCGCCCGAGAGCTCGTGCGGTCTATGGTCGAGCCGATCGGTCAGCCCGAGCGTGTCCACCAGCTGTGCGAGCCACGCCTCCGCTTCCGCGCTCGGACGTCGCCCGTCCAGTTCGAACGGCAGACGGATATTCGCCGACACGTCGAGCACCGGCACGAGATTGAACGACTGGAACACGAATCCCGCCGAGCGCCGCCGTGCCCGCGTCAGTTGGCGGTCGCTCAGCCCGGTGAGCTCGGCGTCGCCGAGCCAGACTCGACCGGCCGTCGGCGAGTCCAAGCCGGCCATCATGTGCATCAGCGTCGACTTGCCGGACCCGCTCGCCCCGATGATCGCCGTGAACTGACCGGTTCGAAGACCGACCGAGACATCGTCGAGCGCGGTGACCGCATTCGGTCCGCTGCCATAGGTCTTCGTGAGGCCGGCGACACGCGCCGCCAGCCCGAGGTCCGAAGGAGTGATCTGCATGACTTCGACGCTAGGGACCACCCGGCTTCGCCCTCGTCGGCCGAGCGGGCCATCCCGATGCGACCTCAGGATGATCCTGTTGACACTGGTCGGGGTCGAGACCCGTCGCCGAGGGCTCGCGCCGTGCGGCGGCGCGCGGAAGGCGCTTGGGAAGACGGGCTCAACCCGCGCTGGCGTCCACGAGGCCGTTCTCATAGGCGTAGGCGACCAGTTGCACGCGATCCCGCAGGGCGAGCTTGGTCAGCACGCGTGAGATGTGCGTCTTCACGGTCGCCTCGGAGAGGTACTCGCGCTCGGCGATCTCGCCGTTGCTCAGGGCGCGAGCTGCCAGGTCGAAGATCTGCCGTTCCCGGGCGGTGAGCGTTTGCAACTCGGCCGGGGTGCGCTTCTCCTGACGTGCTGTGAACTGCTCCAGCAGCCTCCGTGTGGCGGATGCCGCGATCACGGCGTTGCCTGCATGTACGGTGCGGATGGCCGCCAACAGGAACTCGGGGTCGGCATCCTTCAGTACGAACCCGCTCGCGCCGGCGCGGATCGCCCTCGCCGCGCTCTCATCGACGTCGAAGGTCGTGAGCACGAGCACGCGCGGCGTCGCACCCGTGTTACGGGAGACGATCTGCGCGGTGGCAGCGACGCCGTCGAGCTCGGGCATCCGCACGTCCATCAAGATGACGTCGGGACTCTGGCGCGTCGCGAGTTCGACCGCCTCTCGCCCGTTCGCGGCCTCTCCGGCGAACTCGAGGTCGGCCTGCGACTGGATGAGCATGCGAACGCCGGCGCGGAACAACGCCTGGTCGTCCACGAGCGCCACCCTGATCCGGTCTGTGCCCGTGCGGATGCGATCGGTCATTGTGCAGCCTCTCCTCGCGGGGCGACCGTGGTCGGCAGCACCGCGAACACCTCGTATTCCCCTGGCGTGTCAGCCGAAGGTCCCGCCGTCAGGGTTCCGCCCGCGAGCGCCGCTCGCTCCCGCATGCCGGGAAGGCCGTGCCCGGTCGATCGCACGACCTCCACCGGTTCGGTGCCTGGGGGTGTACTCACCACGGAATTGCGCACCTTCAGGCGCAGGGCGCGCGGCTCCCAGAGCAGTTCTACGCTGACCGCTCGCGCTGGATCGCCGTGCCGCAGCGCGTTCGTCAGCGCCTCCTGGAGGATGCGATACGCAGCAAGCCCCGTTCCCTGCAGCAACGGAAGCGGAGTGCCGCTGGTCGACTCGGCGATCCGCAGTCCTGCGCCGCGCATGCCGGCGATCAGCGCGGGCAGATCGTCGAGCGAGGGCTGCGGGCCGTCCGGCACCTCCCTCCGCAATCGGGTGAGCAGCAGACGCACCTCGGTGAGCGCAGACCGGGCGGTTGCTGAGATCGTGCCCAGCGCATCCGACTGCACCTCCGGGCTCGTCGCACCCGCGTACCGTGCGCCGTCGGCCTGAGCGATCACCACGGCCAAGGAGTGCGCGACGACGTCGTGCATGTCCCTGGCGATGCGCGTACGCTCCTGCTCGATCGCCGACTCGTACGCCGCCCGCTGAGCCTCAACAGCCGCCTGCAGCTTTGCCTCCCGTGACTGGCGGACGGTTCTCGCCAGCAGCCCGAGCGTCCAGCTCAGGACGAACAGAGTGACCATGCCGATGCCGAGGGCGAGGAGCGTGACGACGGTGTGCGTCGGGGATCCGACGGGGTTGAAGTACGCGTCGCGTGACGACAAGGTCAGATAGACCGCGGCGATCGCACCGCCCGCGATCGAAGATCCGAGCCCGATGAGACGTACGGTGCGAGAACCGTACGATGCCGACGCGTAGGCGACGCCGAGCACGGCGGCATCCGCCGGGGTGACGGCCATGAGCACCGAGATCTGCAGCAGCGCACCGGCCCAGGCTCCGATCAGTGCCAGTGCCGGACTGAAGCGCCGCACCGCGAGGGCACCGCAGAGCAGCAGCACCACGACGGGTCCGGCGATGGGCGCAGCGCCTGTGGCGCTCCAGATCACGAGCAGCAGCAGCACGCTCGCGACGACGATGTCGACGACGAGCTGTGTGCGGCTGATGGATCGGATCACCCGTCAACGGTACTGGCGAGGGCCGCACGCCCGATGCCGATCCGGGCCGGAATCATCCTGCAGGCGGATGCGCGTGCATCCGATCGAATGAGCATCCGCTCGATTTCGACGAGCTCGACCGGCGGCCGGCTCAGAAGCCGAGACGGCCGAGCTGCTTCGGATCGCGCTGCCATTCCTTCGCCACCTTCACCCGCAAGGAGAGGAAGACCTTGCCGCCCACAAGGGGTTCGATCTGCGCCCGTGCGGTCTCACCGATGGTTCGAAGCCGCGAGCCGCCCTTGCCGATCACGATCGCCTTCTGGCTGTCGCGTTCCACGAACAGGTTCGCGTAGATCTCGGTGATCGGTTTGTCGTCGCGCTCGACGATGTCGTCGATCGTCACAGCGAGCGAATGGGGAAGCTCGTCGTGCACGCCCTCGAGCACCGCCTCGCGGATGTACTCGGCTATCCGGTCTTCCAGCTGTTCATCGGTGATCGTGTCGTCGGGATACAACTGTGGTGAGTCCGGCAGCAGCCCGATCAACTCGTGCACCAGCAGGTCGAGCTGCTCATGGCGCACCGCCGACAGCGGAATGATCGTGTCCCACTCGCGCAGGTCCGACACGGCAAGCAGTTGGTCGGCGACTGCGGCCTTCGATGCGGCATCCGTCTTGGTGACGATCGCCACCTTCTTGGCGCGCGGGAACTCGTCGAGCCGCTCGTTGATGAACCGGTCGCCTGGCCCGACCTTCTCGTCGGCCGGTACGCAGAAGCCGATCACGTCGACGTCACCGAGCGTCGACTGCACGAGCGAGTTGAGCCGTTCCCCCAGAAGCGTGCGGGGACGATGGACACCTGGCGTGTCGACGACGATCAGCTGGCCGTCCGGGCGGCTCACGATGCCGCGGATCGCCCGACGTGTCGTCTGCGGCTTGGAGCTCGTGACGGCCACCTTCTCGCCCACGAGCGCGTTCATCAGGGTCGACTTGCCGACGTTCGGGCGGCCGACGAACGAGACGAACCCGGCGCGGTACGCCGGGTCGTTCGCGGCCGCCTCCCCCTCGAGGTGCTGGGTGCGCTTCGTGCGGCTCATTCGTCGTTTCCTCTCGCCTGCCCTGCCGCTCGGGCCGGGATCGGACCGGTTCGTTCACGCCCGTCGTGCGAGCGTTTTCCCGGGGGTGTCGGCTCAACCGGCCGACCGGATGCCTCGGCGATGCCGAACAGGGCGGCGTCACGTTCGGCGAGCACCGTGCTGATCCGTCGTCTCCGACCCTCGGCGCGGTCGGCCGTGAGCCGCAGCCCGCCGATCGTGGCCACCGATCCCTCCACGGGCAAGCGCCCCAGCACCTTCGCGAGCAACCCACCGACCGAGTCCACGTCGTCGTCGTCGAGCTCGATGCCGAACAGGTCGCCCAGCTCGTCCACCGGCAACCGTGCACTCACCCGGAATCTGTCGTCGCCGAGCGGTTCCACCAGCGGCACGTCGTGGTCGTACTCGTCGGAGATGTCGCCGACGAGCTCTTCGATCAGGTCTTCCAAGGTCACGAGACCGGCAATCCCGCCGTACTCGTCCACGACCATCGCAAGGTGGTTCGACTCCAGCTGCATCTGCCTCAGCAGAGCATCCACCTTCTTCGACTCCGGCACGAACAGGGCTGGTCGGATCAGCGGTTCGATCGTTGCGACGTCTACATCGAGCGGGCGCTCATAGGCCTGCTGCGCCAGATCACGCAGATACAAGATGCCTGACACCTCGTCGACGTCGCCGCCCACTACCGGCATGCGTGAGACTCCTTTCGCAAGGAACAGGCCCATCGCGGCCGAGACCGTGGCGTCGGCATCCACCGTGACCATGTCGGTGCGCGGGATCATCACCTCGCGCACGAACGTCTCGTTGAACTCGAAGATGGAGTGGATGAGCTCACGGTCGTCCTCCTCGAGCACGTCGAGCTCGGCAGCCTCGTCGACGATGCTGAGCAACTGCTCTTCGTTCGCAACCGCTGCCGACCTCGCCCGAGACGGTGTCACCCGGTTTCCGAACTCGACCAGGCCGCGGGCGATCGGACCGATCAGCACCCGGATGCCGTGCACGAGTGGAGCCGTCGCCGTCAGCAGCCCCTTCGCATGCGCTCTGCCGACGCTGCGCGGACTGGTTCCGACAAGTACGAACGACGCTGCCGTCATCAGTGCTGCAGAGAGGATGAGCGTCAGCCACCACTGCGAGAACACGCTCGCGAATGCGAGGGTGACCAGCACCGCGGCCGTCGTCTCGGCAATGATGCGGGAAAAGCTCACCGCGTTCAGGTGCGCACCTGGATCGGCGGAGATCGCCTCCAACGACCGACGGAAACGTGATGACTGCGCCAACTCCGCGACGTCAGCCCGCGACTGAACCGAGATGGCCGCGTCGACGGCCGCCATGAGACCGCCGAACGCCACCAGCAGCAGCGCGATGACGAAGAACAGAGCGATCACGGGAACGCCTATCGTCGTCGTTCGGCGACCGCGAATCCCACCAGCACGTCTCGCTGGATGGCGAACATCTCGCGCTCCTCATCCGGCTCCGCGTGGTCGAATCCGAGCAGGTGGAGGATGCCGTGCGCGGTGAGCAGCTTCAACTCGTCCATCAGCCCATGTCCAGCGGCTTCGGCCTGAGCCCCCGCCACCTGCGGGCAGAGGACGACGTCACCGAGCAGCCCGGCGGGCGTCGGCTCGTCTTCGGTGCCCGGCCGCAGTTCGTCCATGGGAAAGCTCAAGACATCCGTGGGGCCCGGTTCGTCCATCCATTGCACGTGCAACTGCTCCATGGCGGCCTCGTCGACGAGCAGGATCGCGAGCTCCGCCTCGGTCGACACGTGCATCATGTCGAGCGCGTAGGCGGCCAGGCGCTGCAAGGCCGCCTCGTCGGCCTCGACGGCCGATTCGTTGTTGACTTCGATGCTCACGGTGTCCTCTTCGCGTCTCGTGTCGGGCTGTGCTCGTTCACTCGCCGTACGTCAACGTCGCTTGGGCGGGAGGTGATCGCGCGGAATCGACCCGCGGCGATCCGCGCGATTCGCGAACTCCCTCGCCTGCTCGCGCTCGTAGTGCTCGGCCTGCCGGCGGGCGTCGTATTCGGTGTAAGCATCCACGATCCGCCCCACGAGGGTGTGACGCACGACGTCGTCGCTCGTCAGCCGGGAGAAGTGGATGTCCTCAATACCGTCGAGCACGCGTGTCACGATCCGCAGACCGCTCGCGGAAGTCGGCAAGTCGATCTGCGTGATGTCGCCGGTGACGACCATCTTCGAGCCGAATCCGAGGCGCGTGAGGAACATCTTCATCTGTTCGGGCGTCGTGTTCTGCGCCTCGTCGAGCACGATGAAGGAGTTGCTCAAGGTTCGTCCGCGCATGTAAGCCAGCGGCGCGATCTCGATAGTGCCGCTGGCGAGGAGCTTCGGCACGAGCTCGGGGTCCATCATCTCGTTCAGGGCGTCGTACAGCGGCCGCAGGTACGGGTCGATCTTGTCGGTCAGCGTGCCGGGCAGATAGCCGAGCCGCTCCCCCGCCTCGATCGCCGGGCGGGAGAGGATGATGCGGTCGACCTCCTTGCGCTGCAGCGCCTGGACCGCCTTCGCCATCGCCAGGTAGGTCTTGCCGGTACCGGCCGGCCCGATGCCGAACACGATCGTGTTGCGGTCGATCGCGTCGACATACTCCTTCTGGCCGAGTGTCTTGGGCCGGATGGTTTTGCCACGCGAAGTCAGGATCGCTTGGCCGAACACGTCTGCAGGGCTGGACCCGTTCTCGATGATCCTTGCCGAACTCGTCACCTCCACAGGGGAGAGGTCCTGACCTTCGCGCACCATGACGAGCAGCTCCGCCACCAGCGTGCGGGCGGCCTCGACCTGGGTCGGATCGCCGGTGATCGAGATGTCGTTGCCTCGAACGTGCACGCTGACCAACGGGTACTGCTTCTCGATCATGGTCAGCAGGCGATCCTGCGCTCCGAGCAGCCGCACCATGGCGATGCCGTCGACGTGCAACCGGGCTTCCGCGTTGTCGCGGGCGACGTCGGCCGAAGCCGACGTCTCATCACTTCGAGCCAAGTGTTCCTTCCTTCAGGCCTCCACCGAGCACATGCGCGTGCACGTGGAAGATCGTTTGGCCGGCCGATTCGCCGTTGTTGAAGATCAGACGGAACTCGCCATCGGCGCGCTCATCGGCCACCTTCTTCGCCACCTCGACGACGTGCGCCAGAAGTGCCGGATCAGCGGCGGCCAGTTCCACCACGTTGCGAAAATCGGTCGCCTTCGGCACCACGACGACGTGCAAAGGCGCCTGCGGCGCGATGTCGTTGAACGCGATCACCGAGTCGTCTTCATACACCACATCGGCCGGGATCTCCCGATCGATGATGCGCGTAAAGATGCTCGGCTCCGTCTGAGTCATACCTTTCATTCTACGAAGAACGGCCCGCGCAGGCAGGCATCGACGACTCGAATCACGCCTTCTCGTACAGCGATCGAGCGGGTCGGTCCTGTGTCGGTATCACCAGCGGCCGATGGCGGCGTTGAGGACAGCGATCGCGGCCGGCCCGGCGGTGGAGGTGCGCAGCACCGATTCGCCGAGGCGAACCGACGTGGCCCCTGCTGCCGTCAAGCGCGCCGATTCCTCGGAAGCGACTCCGCCCTCGGGCCCGACCACCACCACGACGTCGCGATGGTCGTCGGCGACGAACCGGATGCCCGTGAGCGGCAGCGTCGCACCCGGCTCGAGCACGAGCATCCGGCTGGTGGTCGCGCGCTCGGCCAATTGAGCGGTCGTCACCGGATCGGCGACAGCGGGCAGCCATGCGCGCATGGACTGCTTCGTGGCCTCGCGTACGATCGTGCGCCAGCGCTGAACGCCCTTGTGCGCCCTGTCGCCCTGCCAGCGCGATACGGAACGGGAGGCTTGCCACGGCACCACCGTGTCGACGCCGAGTTCGACCGCCGCTTGAACGGCCAGCTCGTCCCGGTCACCCTTCGCCAGCGCCTGCACCAGCACGATCCGTGGCTGCGCGCGCTCGATATGTGCGACGGCATCCACTCGCGCGACGACCAATGTGGGCCCTGCGCTCTGCACAACACCGTGGACGAGGAGTCCCTGCCCGTTCGTCACCTTCAGCGCGTCACCTACCCTCGTGCGGCTCACGCTGACGACGTGCTTCGCCTCGGCACCCTCGAGGAGCACCTCGCCGCCGGTGACTGCGTGGTCGAGGTCCTCGCGCAGATAGAGGTTAGCCATGCTCGGCTACAGGAACCTGTCGCGCAGCTTGGCGAACAGCCCCTGCTGGAACCGCGCGAGCGTGGGCTCTTCCGGCTTGTGATGCTGAGCGAACTGCTCGATGAGCTCTCGCTCCTTGCGGTCCAGTTTCGTCGGCGTGACGACCTGCACTCCGACACGCAGGTCACCCCGTCCTGTACCGCGCAGGTGGGTGATCCCTCTGCCCTTCACCGTGACGACATCGGCGCTCTGCACACCCGGCTTCAACTCGAGGTCGATGTCGCCGTCGAGCGCCTTCACCTTCGTGTGGGCGCCGAGCACGGCATCAGCCATCGACACCGTCAGCGTGCACAGCAGGTCGTCGCCGTCGCGGCTGAACACGTCGTGGTGCCGCACCTTGATCTCCAGGTACAGATCGCCATTCGAACCGCCCGCCGGGCCGGCCTCCCCGCTGCCGGGCATCTGCAGCCGAAGGCCGGTGTCGACTCCAGCGGGGATGTCGACCGGCACCGTTCTTCTGGCCCGCACCCGCCCCTGGCCTTGACAGGTCACGCATGGCGTGGCGATGACGGTCCCGTAGCCGCGGCACGTGCCGCACGGCGACGAGGTCATCACGTTGCCGAGCAAGGAGCGCACAGTGCGCTGGATGCTTCCCGTTCCGTGGCAGATGTCGCATGTGACCGGAGCGGTGCCCGGCTGGCAGCAGGAGCCTCCGCACGTCTCGCACACCACCGCGGTGTCGACCTCGAGGTCGCGGTGAGCGCCGAAGATCACCTCGTCGAGGTCCACCTCCACGCGCAGCAGGGCATCCTGTCCGCGTTCCCTACGCGAACGCGGGCCGCGTTGAGTGCCGCCGGTCGACCCGCCGAAGAACGTCTCGAAGATGTCGCCGAAGCCGAACCCGCCGCCGTCGAATCCCGGCTGCGGGCCGATGTCGTACTGCTGTCTCTGCTGAGGGTCGCTGAGCACGTCGTAGGCGTGCGTGACGAGCTTGAACCGTTCGGCGGCTTCGGGGCTCGGGTTCACGTCGGGGTGCAGTTCGCGGGCGAGTCGGCGGTACGCCTTCTTGATCTCGTCGAGGCTCGCGTCGCGAGCGACGCCGAGTACTTCGTAGTGGTCGGCCACGGAAGGGGGGTTTCCTTAACTGATCGTGTACTGAACGTTTATCGCCGCCACGGCAGAGTCAATCGCCGAGCAGCCGGGAAAGATAGCGGGCAACCGCGCGCACGGCGGCCATGTTGTTGGAATAGTCCATACGGGTCGGTCCGAGCACGCCGAGCCTGGCGGCGTCGATCCCCGAACCTGCGTAACCGGTGGCCACGACGGATGCCTCGGAGAATGGGGAGACCGCGTTCTCGCGTCCGATCCGCACCGATACGCCGTACTGCTCTCTGTTCATCTCGTGGGCCATCTCACCGAACAGCTTCAGCAGCTCCACCTGCTCCTCGATCGCCTCCAGAACCGGCGTCACACTGCCTGTGAAGTCGTGCTCGGTTCGCACGAGGTTCGCTGCCCCCGCCATGATGAGGCGTTCCTGACGGGTGGCTTCGATCTGATCGACGATCACCTGACACAACGAGGCGGCTGTCTCCCGCGCCTGCGGGCTCCACCGTTCGGCGGGAAGGGTGGACGGAAGGCGACGCAGCACAGCCGCCGCATCCGCCAATCGCATCCCCGCGCTCTGGGCGTTCACCTGCGCGCGCACTTCGGCCAGGGCGTCCTCACCAAGGTCGCCCTCCGGTTCTGCCACGCCTTGCTCCACTACGCCCGAGTCGGCGATGAGCACGCACAACACACGGCGCGGGGCGAGCGGCACGAACTCGATGTGTCGCACGCGGGCGCGCGATACCGACGGGTACTGCACCAGTGCGACCTGGTGCGTGAGCTGTGCAAGAAGGCGAACGGTACGTGCCAGCACGTCGTCCACGTCGACGGACTGCCCCAGGAACACCTCGATCGCCTGCCGCTGGGCACTGGAGAGCGGCCGCAGCTCAGACATCCGGTCGACGAACAGCCGGTATCCCTTGTCGGTCGGCACGCGGCCGGAGGAGGTGTGAGGAGCGGCGATCAGATCCTCCTCCTCGAGCGCCGCCATGTCATTGCGGATGGTCGCCGCCGAAACGTCGAATCCGTGCCGCTCCACGATGCTCTTCGAGCCGACGGGCTCTCGGGATGCCACGTAGTCCTGCACGATCACCCGGAGGATCTCGAGGCTGCGTTCTGTCACCATGGCGCCAGCTCCCTTCCGGTCATCCACCCCGACCGGCATGCTATTGGCACTCCCGGCGGTCGAGTGCCAATCATATCGCGATGCACCGTGCGCGCGATGAGCGGCGCTGTGACGAACCGCAGTACACCGACATGAGAGGATTCTCAGGCCGACCAGGATCGCTACCTTTCGCTGAGCCGCACTCCTTCGGGTGCGGGTGCTATGGGAGGAGTCCGCGGATCGCGTCGCTGAACCGTTGCAGTCAGGCATGGCGGGCAGTACTTTTAGCGCTATCTCGCAAACGGCGAGACACGCATCCTGCATGCCCGTCGAAAGGCGCACGCCATGAGTGATCCGAACGTCCCTCAACAGCCGACCGGACAGAACCCGCAGCAGACTCCGCCCCCGTACGACCAGCAGCCACCACCTCCCCCTCAGTACGGCCAGCAGCCACCACCTCCCCCTCAGTACGGCCAGCAGCAGCCCCAGTACGGCCAGCAGCCTCCTCAGTACGGACAACCGCAATACGCAACTGCACCTGCGCAGCCACTGGCACCGGAGTCCGACAAGTCCGCCGCGATGTGGTCCCACATCGGCGGCATCGTCGGGTTCCTTCCGTCGTTGATCATCTGGCTGGTGCTGAAGGATCGTGGCCCGCGCACCAACGTCGAGGCGAAGGAGGCGCTCAACTGGCAGATCACCTTCACGATCCTCTACGTCGCACTCTGGATCGTCGTCGGGATCCTCAACGGCATCTTCTTCGCCGCCGGCCTCTGGTTTCTCCCCGGCATCCTCTCGCTTCTTCCGTGGGTTCTCTGGATCCTCAACGTGGTCTTCTCGATCATGGGCGGCGTGCGCGTGAATGCCGGCGGAAGCTATCGCTACCCCTGGAACTTCCGCTTCATCAAGTGATCGGATGACGAGGACGGCCGGCGCGGCGCGCCGTGCCGGCCGCATTCGCCGCTATCAGGATGTTCTAAGGTTGAGGGCCGTAATGCCACCGACCAAACGTTTTCGAAGGAGTTCGACATGAGCAACGTGCCACCCCCTCCCCCGCAGAATCCCTACCCGCAGAGCCAGGCGCGGCAAATGCAGCCAGCCGACGAGAAGCTGTGGTCGATGCTCATCCACCTGGGTGGCGCGATCATCTCGTTCCTCAGCTACGCGAGCCTCGCCTTCCTGCCCGCGCTGATCGGGTTCCTCGTGTTGAAGGACCGTGGCCCCTTCGTTCGTGAGAACACGAAGAACGCGCTCAACTTCCAGCTGACGATGCTGATCGGCGTCATCATCGGCTGGATCACGGCGTTCATCCTGATCGGATTCCTGATCCTCCTCGCCGTCTGGATCGTCAACATCGTGTTCAGCATCATCGCGGCTGTCAAGGCCAACCGCGGAGAGTACTACCGGTATCCGATGACGATTCAGTTCATCAAGTAGCAGTCAGCCGGCGCACGACGGCGTCGGCCAAAAGCCGCCCTGCACGAGTCAGTTCCACCGATCCGCGCAGGGCGGCTTTTGCGTCCACGAGGCCGTCCGCGATGAGGCCCGCCACCGCGGCACGGCCCGCGGCGTCGAGCGCACCCTTGGGCAAGCCGTCCCTGATGCGCACCCGCAGCAGCACGTCTTCGAAGGCGCGCGTGGCGGCATCCAGGGTCTCGCGTCCTGCCGCGGGCGACGTGCCGGAGAGCACCCGCTGCGCATAGGCGGCGGGATGCTTGACGTTCCACCAGCGCACGCCCCCGATGTGGCTATGCGCACCCGGGCCCACGCCCCACCAGTCATGACCGAGCCAGTAGCCGAGGTTGTGACGGGAGCGGTGCGTCGCATCCGTTGCCCAGTTGCTCACCTCGTACCACTCGAAGCCCGAGGACTCCAGACGGTCGTCGGCAAGCTCGTACATGTCCGCCTGCAGGTCGTCGTCCGGCTCCGGCACCTCTCCCCGGCGGATCTGCCGGGCCAGTTTCGTGCCGTCTTCGACGATGAGCGCGTAGGCCGAGAGATGATCGGGTCGGCACGCCAGGGCGGCGTCGACGGAGGTCGCCCAGTCGTCGAGGGATTCTCCCGGTGTGCCGTAGATGAGGTCGAGACTCACCTGGAGACCGGCATCCTTCGCCCAGCCGACGACCTGCGGCACGCGCCGCGGATCATGTGTGCGCTCGAGCGTGCGCAACACGTGCGGAACGGCCGACTGCATACCGAACGAGACTCGGGTGAAGCCGGCCGCGGCGAGATCGTCGAGGTAACGGGCATCCACGCTGTCGGGATTCGCCTCAGTCGTCACCTCGGCCCCAGGCGCGAGACCGATCGACTCTCGCACGGCGCCCAGCATCGAGTTCAGATGACCGGATGGCAGGAGGGTCGGTGTGCCGCCGCCGAAGAAGACCGTGGCAGCGGGCCGGGCCGGAACGCGGGAACGCTCCAGAATGTCGGCCGCGAAACGTACCTCGAGGGCCGCCTGCTCGGCGTAGTCCGCCTGGCGTACGCCACGCAGTTCGGTCGCGGTGTACGTGTTGAAGTCGCAGTAGCCGCACCGCACCCGGCAGAACGGTACGTGCAGGTACACCCCGAGGTCGCGCTCGTCCGCGCCCTCGGCTGCGCTGGGTGGCAGCAACCCGTCGACAGGCGCGGGATCAGCGATCGGAAGTGTGCTCGGCACCCTCGACCCCGTCGGAGTCATCACCCGTTTCAGCGGCCGGCGCATCGGCTGCACTCGTCGGCTGCGGTTCATCGTGCACCGCGACATCTGTTGCCGTGAGCTCCGCCGGCACGCTCTGCTCCGAGGCGCTCCGGCTCGGCGACTCCGCAGCGGCCTGGTCCGACGCGTCGCCTTCGGCCTCGGTGGCCTGCCCGACCGCCGGATTGCCTGTGACCGGGTGCAGCGCGCGCAGATAGCGCTTTGCGAGCTGAGTCTGCGAGACGAGCACGGCGGGGGCGATCATCTTGCGAACCCCACCGGCCGCACGGGAGAACGACCGCATCGTCAGCCACACGGAGTCGTCTTCGCGCTGTTCGAGCACGAACGACTCCTCGCCGGAGAGCGGATGCCCGTGCATCGTGCCATAACCGAAGCCGACGCGGTGCTCCTCCTCGATCACGTACACGACACGCACGGGAGCGTTCACGTGGAAGGGGCCGAACGGCAGGCGCAGCACCGCTGTCATGCCATTGGCGATGTACGGATGCCCGTCTTCGTCGAAGACCGCCTCCGTGCCGTGGTGCGGCTCCAGTCGCTCCGGAGTGCCATCGGCCGCATAGCGCACGCCGGCGTACTCCTCACCGGTTCCTGGATCCAGGTGAGTGACCTCGACGCCGCTTCCGCGCTGCACGCCCCAGGTCATGAGAGCGCGGGCCGACGTGGTGAATCGCTCGTCACCGCTGCCGAGACGAATCGAACGCGAGCGCGGGCGGTAGCCCTTCGGCGGATGCTGCGTGAGATCGTGTGCGAGGGTCGCCCCGACTGCGGCGTAGGTCACCGGCTGGTCGGTGAAGGTACTGCGTCGCATGGCCCCCCTTTTCGCCCGGGAAGTCTATCCGACGTGCCCACGGGCATCCTGAGCGCCGATGACATGCGCTTCAGGACGCCATCGAATGCGCTTCAGGACGCCGGCGAATGCGCCGGAGCTACTTCGACTTGTCTTTGCCCTCGACGTCGCCGGAGAGCGCGGCGATGAAGGCCTCCTGGGGGACTTCGACGCGACCGACCATCTTCATGCGCTTCTTTCCCTCCTTCTGTTTCTCGAGAAGCTTGCGCTTGCGGGTGATATCGCCGCCGTAGCATTTGGCGAGCACATCCTTGCGCATGGCGCGGATCGACTCGCGGGCGATGATCCGCGCGCCGATCGCGGCCTGCACCGGCACCTCGAACTGCTGACGAGGGATCAGCTTCTTCAACCGCTCGGTCATCATCACGCCATACGCGTACGCCTTGTCGCGATGCACGATGGCGCTGAAGGCGTCCACCTGCTCGCCCTGCAACAGGATGTCGACCTTCACCAGGTCGGCCTCCTGCTCACCGGAGGGTTCGTAGTCCAGGCTCGCGTATCCCTGCGTGCGGCTCTTCAGCTGGTCGAAGAAGTCGAACACGATCTCGCCGAGCGGAATCGAGTAGCGAATCTCGACCCGGTCTTCGCCGAGGTAGTCCATGCCGAGCATCGTGCCGCGTCGGGACTGGCACAGTTCCATCACCGTGCCGACGTAGTCCTTCGGCGTGAGGATCGCGGCCTTCACCATCGGCTCGCTCACCGTGCGCACCTTGCCGGTCGGGTATTCGCTGGGGTTCGTGACCGTGACCTGCTTGCCGTCCTCCGTCTCGACGTCGTAGATCACACTCGGAGCCGTGGTGATGAGGTCGAGACCGAACTCTCGCTCCAGCCGTTCCGTGACGATCTCGAGGTGCAGCAGGCCGAGGAAGCCGCAACGGAAGCCGAAACCGAGTGCGACGGAGGTCTCCGGTTCGTAGACGAGCGCGGCATCGGAGAGCTTGAGCTTGTCGAGCGCGTCCCGCAGTTCGGGATAGTCGCTGCCGTCGATCGGGTACAGCCCGGAGAACACCATGGGCTTCGGGTCGGTGTAACCGGCGAGCGCTTCGGTCGCCGGCTTCGCGGCGTTCGTCACGGTGTCGCCGACCCGCGACTGGCGCACGTCTTTCACGCCGGTGATGAGGTATCCGACCTCGCCGACGCCGAGCCCCTTCGTCGGCACCGGCTCCGGCGAGCTGACACCGATCTCGAGCAGCTCGTGCGTCGCACGGGTCGACATCATCTGGATGCGCTCCCGCGGCGTCAACTGGCCGTCAACCATACGCACGTAGGTCACGACGCCCCGGTAGCTGTCGTAGACGGAGTCGAAGATCATGGCGCGCGCAGGCGCATCCTTCCGCCCCACCGGCGCCGGTACGAGCTCCGTCACCCGGTCGAGCAGGGTGTCGACGCCCACGCCCGTCTTGCCGCTGACCCGCAGCACATCGTCTGAGCTGCCGCCGATCAGATCGGCGAGCTCCCTGGCGTACTTGTCGGGCTCCGCGGCGGGCAGGTCGATCTTGTTCAGCACCGGGATGATCGTCAGATCGTTCTCAAGCGCGAGGTACAGGTTCGCAAGCGTCTGCGCCTCGATTCCCTGCGCGGCATCCACCAGCAGAATCGCGCCCTCGCAGGCGGCGAGCGACCGCGAGACCTCATAGGTGAAATCGACGTGTCCGGGGGTGTCGATCATGTTGAGCGCATAGGTGTCGCCCTGGTATTGCCACGGCATGCGCACCGCCTGGCTTTTGATCGTGATGCCGCGCTCGCGCTCGATGTCCATGCGATCGAGATATTGAGCGCGCATCGCCCGCTCCTCGACCACACCGGTCAGTTGCAGCATGCGGTCGGCGAGCGTGGACTTGCCGTGGTCGATGTGCGCGATGATGCAGAAATTGCGGATGCGCGCCGGCTCGGTCGCGGCAGGCTCGAGAGCCTTGAAGGCACGTGGGGACATCGTTCGGCAATTCTCCCATGAACCCGACTGTGCTCAGGGCGGGTGCCGCCCGCGCCAGTTGTCCGAGCGCCGCGAGCGCCGAACTACGAGACGAAGCGCTCCGAGCGTTCCACGACGACGCCGTGTCCGTCACGCCAGGCGTACACCTCTGCACCCGAGATGAACACCTGTTCGGCCCGGCTCATCACCTCGAGCGGGTCCCCGGACCACAGCACCAGGTCGCCGTCGAGTCCGGTACGGATGGCGCCGATCCGGTCGTCCAGGCCCAGGAAGGACGCGGGATTCACGGTGAGCGCTTCGAGTGCGATCACCGGGTCGAGGCCCTCCTTCACCGCCAGCGAGGCCTGATGGACCAGGAAATTGATCGGCACGACGGGATGATCCGTGGTGATCGCGACCCGCACCCCGGCGGCGGCCAGCTTGCCGAGGTTGGCGATCGCACGGTCGCGCAGTTCCACCTTCGAGCGTGAGGTGAACATGGGTCCGTAGATGACCGGCACGTCTCGCTCGGCCAGCACGTCGGCGAGCTTCGCGCCCTCCGTTCCGTGGTTGATGACCAGGCGGTACCCGAATTCGTCGGCCAGGCGCAGCGCTGTGGCGATGTCGTCGTGGCGGTGCACGTGCTGATCCCAGGCGAGCTCGCCATCGAGCACCCGGGTGAGCGTCTCCTTGGCGAGGTCCCGAGCGAACGGTTCGCCCTTCGCCGCAGCGGCGTCTCGCGCCGCCGCATAGTTCTGCGCATCCACGAACGCCTGCCGCAGCACGTAAGCGACCCCGAGTCGTGTGCTCGGCGTCTGCTTCTTCTCGCCGTACACGCGCTTCGGGTTCTCACCGAGAGCGGACTTCACGCTCACGGCCTCTTTGATGACCTGCTCGTCGATGGTGCGTCCGCCCCAGGTCTTGATGGCCACGGTCTGGCCGCCGATGACGTTGCCGCTTCCCGGTTTCACCACGACGGAGGTGATGCCGCCGCTCAGTGCGTCGCGGAAGCCCTCGTCATCGATGTCGATGGCATCGATGGCGCGCACGCCCGCGGTGTTCGGGTCGGTCATCTCGTTGGTGTCGTTGCCCGCGCTGCCGTTGGCCTCCTCATGGATGCCGACGTGCCCGTGGGACTCGATGAAGCCGGGCAGCAGCCAGCGGCCTTCGGCATCCACGACCCGAACGCCCTCGGGAGGAGCGATATCCGATCCGACAGCGGTGATGATGCCGTGCTCGACCACGACGGTGCCGTTCTCGATGGGGGCGGAGGCGACAGGGACGATGCGGGCTCCTACGATGGCGATGGATGCTGCGTGTGCGCTCATCCCTCCACCCTATGAGCGGTCGGGGCTCGGCCGACCGGAGCCCGCTCTCGTCGCACGAGCTGTTCGAGCTCGTGCGCGACAGCACCGCGAAAGCCGGCCTCGCGCCGGGCCGTGAGAGGGCATCAGCGATTCGTGTGAGCGAGACGGCGTCTGGTATCGTTGTCTGCTGGCTTGCGTGTGGTTCCTGACCGCACGAAATGTCGCCTGACGCCCTCTCTCGTCTCGCGACACATCCCATCTCCGCATCTCGAACGAAAGACGTATCCACTCGTGGCAAACATCAAGTCGCAGCTGAAGCGCATCAAGACCAACGAGAAGGCTCGCGAGCGCAACAAGGCCGTCAAGAGCGAGCTCAAGACCGCGGTGCGCTCCACCCGCGAGGCTGTCGCCGCCGGTGACAAGGACAGGGCCGCCGCCGCGCTGGCGCAGGCAAGCAAGAAGCTGGACAAGGCCGTCAGCAAGGGCGTGATCCACAAGAACCAGGCCGCCAACCGCAAGTCGGCGATCGCCAAGCAGGTCGCTTCGCTCTGAACCGTTAAGAGCGAACCGGTCAACGGCGAATCGTTGACAGCGAGCCGTTAGCCTCGAGCCGCTGGCGAGACGTGCCGCTCGCGGCCGGCGCAGAGAACTCACGGGAACCCCGTCTTCGGACGGGGTTCCCGGCATTTCATGCAAGCACGCCTGTTGCCTCGAGCGCGCCCGCTGCCTCGAGCCCACGAGTTGCCACAAGCCTACGAATTGCCACAAGCCTATGAATTGCCACGAGCACTGAGCACACCGATCATGCGTTCGAGCGCGTACTCGGGGTCGCGTCCGGCGCCCTTCACGTTGGCGTCGGTGTCGGCCACGGCCTCGATGCCGCGTGCGAGTCCGTCCTCGGTCCACCCCTGCAGGTCGCGACGCGCGCGATCCACCTGCCACGGAGCCAGACCGAATTGCGAAGCGAGCTGAGCGGAACTGCCACGCGCGCCGTACAACTTCGCCATGGTTCGCAGCTTGCTGGCGAAGGCGGCCACCATCGGCACCGGGTCTGCGCCGGAGGCCAACGCGTGCCGCAGCGTTATCAGCGCCTCACCGTAGCGGCCGGCGAGGGCGGCATCCGCCACTCGGAAGGCATTGGTCTCCACGCGGCCGCCATAGTAGCGGTCGACGGTGGACTCGGTGACTTCGGCGCCGGCATCCGAGATGAGCTGCTGGCAGGCGGCCGCCAGCTCGGCGAGATCGTCGGAGAACGCGCTCGTCACGGCCCGAAGAGCGCCCGGAGTGATCCGCTTGCCCGCCATACGGAACTCGGCCTGTGCGAAGTCGTACTTGTCGGCATCCCGTTTCAATTCCGCGCAGACGACTTCGACTCCGCCGCCCGCGCCCGAACGGATGGCGTCGAGGAACCGCTTGCCGCGCTGGCCACCACCGTGCCGGATGAGAACGGTGGTGTCGTCAGCGGGTGCCTGCACGTATGCCACGAGGTCGTCGACGAACGCGTCGTTCGCGCGCTCGGCGCCGGCCACCCTGATGAGTCGCGGTTCACCGAACAGCGATGGACTCGCCACGGATGCCAACTCACCGGCCGCATAATCCGCGGCGACGATGTCGGTGACCTCGAGGCTCGGATCGGCCCGGCGCAGCGAATCCCGCAGAATGCGGATGGCTCGCTCGGCCAGCACCGTCTCGGTGCCACTGATGAGCACGATGGGCGCCTGCCGCACCTGATGCCACGCCAGCTGCGGAATCACCGTCTTCACGCTCGTGGAGCGTGAAGAGGATCCCCGCGCCGAACTCCCGCGTGCTGAGGGCGACCGGGGCGTCGATGTACGCGAACCCGTCGATCGGGAGCCCGCTCCGCCTGTTCTCGCCGCCACTGCTCCGACTCCGTTCGCCCGTATTCGTGCTTCCGGTCAAGCCTATTCGGCGCGACCGACGCGGCGTGGCCGCCCATCGAATACTCCAGCGTCCGATGGCATCCTGCATCGCGCCGAGCCATCTGCGTGCTCGTACGCCGTCATCCGGGCCTGGCGAGTTCGGCGGGAGTCGCGTGCCGTCGCGTCCAGGTGTGCAGGCCGCCTGCGCCGTCGGCGGAGACCATGAGCATGCCTTCGACGTCGGTGCGCATCATTTCGCTGCCCGAACGGTGCAGGATGCCCAACGCCGTCGCAGTGGGATGGCCGTAGTCGTTCCCTGCCCCACACGAGATGAGCGCGACCGCCGCTTGCAGGTGCCGATACAGCGACTCCGCCTGATCGCGTGACCCGTGGTGCGCGACCTTGACGACGTCGACGCGAGGGACCCGGCCGGTCTTCAGCAGGGCATCCTGTGCCCGTTCGTCGAGGTCGCCGAGAAACAGCGATCGGATGCCGTCGCCACTGAACAGCACCGTTACGCTTTGTTCGTTGCCCGGCTCCATGCCGTGGGTATCGACGTCGGGCCACAGCACTCGCCACGCCAGGTCGCCGAGCCGACCGGAGTCGCCGGTACGCGCCACGTGCACCGTGGCGCCGGCCTGCTTCAGTTCCTGCTCCATGCTGTGACCCCGCGCGTCGGAGGTCGGGCCGATCATGGCGACGCCGACCTTGCCGACGACGGCCTGCGTGCCGCCGACATGGTCCAGGTCGTAGTGGGTCAGCACGAGCAGGTCGATCCGTTCGACACCGAGATCGTTCAGGCAGGCGGACAACCGTGCTGGATCGGGGCCGGTGTCGACAAGGGCATGAGCACCCCTGCTACTCAGGAGCACTGCGTCGCCCTGACCGATGTCACAGGCCGCGATCGACCATGCGCCCGGCCTATCGATGGTCTCGGCGAGCTGCGAACCGGCAATCCCGGCGAGTGAGCAGACCGAGATGGCGACTGCAGCTGACAACGCGGCGATGCGTGCAGCGCGAGCGACCCGGTGTACCGGGCGCGCGACGATCAGCGCGATCGCCACGGCGAGCACCGCCATGAGCACGACGCCCAACGCGCCGCCGGCCCAGCCGATCCCGCTCGACGGCAGGGCCGAGCTGACTCTGGCCACGGCAGCGATCCAGGCGGACGGCACCCATGCCAAGTGGGCCAGCAGTGCGCCGACGGGTGCCCAGAGGGGAATGGCGATGCAGGATGCCAGCCCCAGCACGGTCGCTACCGGCGCGGCCGGTTCCGCGACGAGATTCGCGAGGACGCCGTAGAGCGGCACCGTCGGGTTGAGCATGAGCAGCACCGGCTGGCACGCGACCTGCGCCGCGATCGGCACGGCGAGCATCGTCGCCAGGCGGGACGGCATCCATCGGACCAGCCGCTCCGACAGCGGTGGTGCCAAAAGCAGCAGTGCGCCGGTGGCCAGAACCGAGAGCGCGAAGCCGTAGCTGACCGCGAGCCACGGATCGATGACGAGCAATCCGACGACGGCGAGTGATAGCGCGGGAACAGCGCGTCCCGGCCTGCCGGCCCAACCGCCGAACACGATCACGGCCGCCATCACCGCCGAACGGAGCACGCTGGGCTGCGGGGTGACGAGCACGACGAAGCCTGCCAACGCCGTGAGAGCGGCAACCGCCCTGGCGCCCCTGCCGAAGCCGATCGCGGCCGCTGCCGCGCCGACCAGCGACACGACCACTGCGCAGTTTGCGCCGGACACCGCGGTGAGATGGGTTAGGCTCGCCTGTTTCATGTCGTCCGACAGGGAGGACGGGAGTTCGTGCACGTCGCCGATGGCGAGTCCCGGCAGGAGGGCACCTCCGTCGCCCGGCAGGTCGCGTGCCTGCTCGGAGAAGGCGGAACGTACGGAGTCGGCGGCAGCGAGCATCGCGGGTGGGGGCGCCTGCGCCCGTGGCCGAGCGGTGGCGTAGACGAGCGCCGCCGTTTCGGACGACGTCGGCAGTACATTCATCGTTCCGTTCACGGTGACCGTTTCGCCGATGCGCACGCTGGTGCCGGCGGGCGCGAACACGAGTACCGGCATTCGCGCTGCGTACGAAACGGTTCCGGCCGTCATGCCGACTGCCGTCGCGGAGAACCGTATGCCCGACGCACCGGGCGCACGCGCCGCGCCGCCGCTCGGCGACTCCTGCGCGACGGAGGCGACCTCGAGGCGGAAGGCGACGGTGTGGTTCGTCAGCCGGGAGGCCGCGTCCGGATGCCTGGCAGGCATCGCCGCGGCTGCTGCGCTCGCGACCAGTGCCGCGGTGGCCGCACAGACGCACACGGCAGCGGCGATGGCGGATGCCCGGCCGTGCGCGTCGCCGTGACTCGACGTAGCCGACATCCGGAGCGCCACGCCCGCTGCGGCGGCCGCCACCGCGAGCACCCAGAGTCCGAGCGCCAGCCACCAGCCGTTCGGCAGCGCGATCGCGACGGCGCTGCCCAGCCACGCCGCGACCGCCGGAATGGCGAGCCTCAGGTCGATCATCGGACGGCACCGCGCATCAAGTCGAACCCGCGCATCAGACGCTCACCAGATCTTTGAGCCCATCGAACGTCCGCTGGCCGATTCCGCTGACGTTCATCAGGTCGTCGATCGACGTGAAACGCCCGTTCTGCGTACGCCAGGTCAGGATCTTCGCGGCCATTGCAGGCCCCACCCTCGGCAGCGTCTCGAGTTGCTCCTTGGTCGCCGTATTCAGGTTCACTTTGCCGCCGGCCACAGTGCCCTGCGCCGCACCGGCCCCTGCGGCACCGCCCGGATCAGGCTGCACCGGATCACCGACGTGCGGCACGACGAGTTGTTCTCCGTCGGTGAGAGGCCGAGCGAGGTTCACGCCGGACTGCTCGGCATCCGAGGTCATACCGCCCGCGGCCCCGACCGCGTCGACCACCCGGGTCCCGGCCGGAAGCGTGTACAGCCCGGGTCGCGAGACGGCCCCGAGCACGTGCACGTACAGCACCGCCGCCGGTGTCGACAACGGCGTGCTCGTGCCTGAGTCGCCTGCCGTCATGCTGACCGCGGGAACGTGCCCGGTGTCGCCGCGCGGCGAGAGCATCCCCACCAGCACTGCCGTGGCGAACGCTGCGATCAGCAGCACGGCCGCTGCGCCGACTCCCATCCGCACTTTGACGGAACGAGGTACCGCACGCGAACGCGGAGCGAGCTGGTCGAAGGGGTCGTCGGCATCCACTCCCGCGACGCTAGGGCGACACGAGAGGACTGGACGGCGCGATCAGCGGAAACGGGGGCAACGGCGGCGGCAGTCGCCCTGTGGAGGAGGAGCCGCGCAATCAGGCGCTAAGCGCTCACTTCTTCGTCGCGATGTTCACCACGCGAGGCGGACGCGCGATGACCGCCGCCACCTCTCGGTCGCCGAGTGCACGTTGAACAGCTTCGGATACCCGAGCCAGCGCCTCCAATTCCTCGGCACCGATACGTGGTGACACCTCGAGGCGGTCCCGTACCTTGCCGTCCACCTGAACGACTGCGGTGACCGACTCCTCCACGAGCAGGCTGGGGTCCGCCTTGCGCCAGGTCTGCGCGGCCACGGGCGCCTCGTACCCGAGCGCCTGCCACATATCCTCAGCGGTGTACGGCGCGAACAAGTTGAGCGTGAGCGCGACGGTCTCCGCCGCTTCGCGCACCGCGGCATCCTTCGGCCCGGGCCCGGAGTCGATCGACTTGCGCGTCGCGTTCACCAGTTCCATGAGCCTGGCGATCACCACGTTGAACTTGATGGACTCGATCAGGGTCGGTGCGTCGGACAGGAACCGGTGCGTGATGCGCCGCAGCGTAACGTCGCCAGCGCGCCAGTCGACCTCCGGGTCGCTTTCGACATCACGCGCAAGGCGCCAGGCGCGCGCCAGGAACTTGGCGCTGCCGGCTGCCGAGACATCCGCCCAGTCGATGTCGTCCTCGGGCGGCCCCGCGAATGCCAGCGTGACGCGTAGCGCGTCCGCACCGTGCTGTCGCAACTCGTCGGCGAACTCGACGAGATTGCCCTTCGATTTGCTCATCGCCGCACCGTCGAGGATGACCTGCCCCTGGTTCAGGAGAGAGGTGAATGGCTCCGTGAACGATAGGTAGCCGAGGTCGAACAGCACCTTCGTGACGAAGCGCGAGTACAGCAGGTGGAGGATCGCGTGCTCCACGCCGCCCACGTACTGGTCTACGGGTGCCCATTTCTCCACCTCGGCGGGATCGAACGCTCGGCCGCTGTCGTTCGCCGACAGGTAGCGCAGGTAGTACCACGAGCTGTCGACGAACGTGTCCATGGTGTCGCTGTCCCGCGTCGCGGGGCCGCCGCACTTCGGGCACTCCACGTTCGACCACTCGGTCGCAGCGCCGAGCGGGCTCGTGCCCTTCGGCTTCAGGTCCAGACCCTCGGCGTCGGGCAGCAGCACCGGCAGCTGGTCCTCGGGCACTGGTACCTCGCCGCACTCCGGGCAATGGATGATCGGAATCGGCGTACCCCAGTAGCGCTGGCGCGAGATGAGCCAGTCGCGCAGCCGGAAGTTGCGCGATGCGTGCCCGATCGACGCAGCATCCAACGCCTCGATGATGCGATGGATCGCGTTGTTCTTGCTCAGGCCGTTGAACGGGCCCGAATTGATCAGGCGCCCGTCCCCCGTCAGCGCCACGCCTGTCGACGCGGGATCCAGCGGCGGCAGGTCTTCGGGCAGGAGCGCCTCTCCGGTCTCGGGATCGGTCGGGATCACCGGTATTGCGCCGGTCACGGGCGCGTTCGTGTCGACGACGACTCGCACCGGCAGACCGAACTCGCGCGCGAAGTCCAGGTCGCGCTGGTCGTGCGCCGGTACGGCCATGATCGCGCCGTGGCCGTATTCGGCCAGCACGTAGTCCGCGGCCCAGATCGGCAGACGCTCGCCGCTCAGCGGGTTGATCGCATACCGCTGGAGGAATACGCCAGTCTTCGCGCGGTCCGTGCTCAACCGGTCGATGTCGGTGATCGACTGCGTCTCGCGCAGGTACTCGTCGAATCGCTCGCGCACCTCGGAGGCGGCATCCTGCACGAGCTCGGTCGCAAGGTCGGACTCGGGCGCCACGACCATGAACGTCACGCCGTAAAGCGTGTCGGGCCGCGTCGTGTACACGGTGACCGGCTCGTCGCGACCTTCGATCTTGAAGTGCACATCGGCACCGATCGACCGGCCGATCCAGTTGCGTTGCATGGTCAGCACACGAGGCGGCCATGCTCCTTCCAGCTGATTGAGGTCGTCGAGCAGCCGATCCGCGTAGTCCGTCACCCGGAAGTACCACTGGGTGAGCTTCTTCTTCTCGACCAGGAACCCGCAGCGCTCGCAGTGTCCGTCGATCACCTGTTCGTTGGCAAGGACGGTCTGATCGTTCGGGCACCAGTTGACGGAGCCGTCCTTGCGGTACGCCAGTCCCTCTTCATACAGCTTGAGGAAGAGCCACTGGTTCCACTTGTAGTACTCGGGGTCGCTCGTGTGCAGCACGCGACTCCAGTCGAATGAGGGCGCATAGAGGCGGAAGCTGCGCTTCTGCTGCGCGATGTTGTCGTAGGTCCAGCCGCGGGGGTCGATGCCGCGTTTGATCGCGGCGTTCTCGGCGGGCAGCCCGAAGGAGTCCCAGCCGATCGGGTGCAGCACGTTGAAGCCCTGCTGCCGCCAGTAGCGAGCGACGATGTCGCCGAACGCGAACGCTTCGGCATGACCCATGTGCAGGTCACCCGAGGGGTACGGGAACATGTCGAGCACGTACTTGCGCGGACGGTTGTCACCGGGAACGTCCGTGCGGAACGGACGCAGCTCCTCCCACACCGGCAACCACTTCGCCTGGATGGTGGCGAAGTCGTACCGGGCGTCGGGGGCCACTCGCTCGTCGTGTTGTGACACGTCGCTCTCAATCTCTGTGCGGGAAAGGTGTGCGGACCCCGGCGTCCGCACGGAAAAAGGGGGCGTGGAAAAGATTACCCGTTCAGTGAAGGCCTAGCGCTGCGAGCAGAGCCGCCGCCTTCAGCCGCGTCTCGGCGAGCTCGTTCTCGGGCACCGAGAGCGCGGTGATGCCGCCGCCCGTTCCGATCGTGGCCACTCCCCTCGTCATCACGATGGTGCGGATGACCATGGCGAACTCGGCGGACCCGTCCAGCCCAAGGCGACCCAGGCATCCGCTGTACACGCCACGTGGTCCCCCTTCGAGCTCGTGAAGGATGTCCATAGCGCTGAGCTTGGGTGCACCGGTCATCGACCCGGCGGGAAAGCAGGCATGCAGCACATCGAGCGCGTCGACGTGCAGCGCCAGCTCCGCTCGCACCGTGCTGACGAGTTGGTGCACGTGGGTGTGCGTCTCCACCGCGAGGAGCTCGGGAACGCACACACCGCCGACGCGCGCCACCCGACCGAGGTCATTGCGCATGAGATCGACGATCATCAGGTTCTCGGCGCGCTCCTTGGGGTCTTCGCCAAGCTCCTGCTTCAAGACGGCATCCTCGTGCTGGGACGCGCCACGGCGTCTCGTTCCCTTGACCGGCCGCGTCACCGCGACCCCGTCGTGCACTTGAAGGAACAGCTCGGGAGACGCGCTCAACACGCACACGTCGTCGATGCGGACGAACGCGCCGTGCACGGCGTGGGAGATGCGCCGCATGCGCTTATAGACGTCGACCGGGTCGACAGGGGTGGATACCTGCACCTCGTTCGTGAGACACAGCTGGTATGCGTCGCCTGCGCGAATGGACGCCTGGCACTCCTCGATCATGTGCAGGTAGTCGTGGTCGGTGTGCCGCCACGACGGTTCCGATGGTCGCAGAGCCTCCGGACGCTCCGCGAGCAGCGGATCCTCGTGCGGCGATGCGCTCGGGCAAGCGTCGTCATCCGCCTCGGTCGCCTCGGATATCGCGCGGAGCCTCTCGCCCATCGCGACTGCCCAGGCGCGCCCGTCGGCGTCGTCGAGGAACCACAGTCCGGCCCTGCCCGTTGCGTGGTCGATCTCGACGACACGATCAGCGGCCAGCATCGCGGCATCCGGATATCGTGACGATTCGGTGGCGACCCCGAGCCTTCGCGCACCGTACTCGTAACCGAGCCAGCCGATCCAGCCCAACGGGCAGGCGCCGGTCACGACGTCCGATCGGTCGATCGCCACCTGCCGCTCGTGTAGCCAGGAGCGCAAGGCAGCCTCGAACGTGCCAGCCACGGGTACCCGCTCGTCTCCTAAGAGACGTACCAGCGTCTCACCCGCCAGCAGCCAACTCGGCCGTACGGCTGAGGCTGCACCGAGGTAGCTGAAACCGGTCGTCGCGCGGACGCCTGCATCCAACCAGAATGCGAGGCGTTCCCCCGAGAACACGGTCTCGAACACCCGCTCGGCGTTGAGAAGAACGGGAAGCCGTTCTCGGCGCATGGGCACCGCCGTGCCCTGCACCGAGAACGGCTCCCCGTCATCGCCCTGGAGTTCAGCGCGGAGGTCGGACGTCACGTGCTGCAGGTCCGGCCGGGCTTCTGTCCACCTGGTTCCGGCCTACTTGAAGAGATTCTTCGAGGCCAGCCACTCCTTCGCGATCTGGGCGGCGGACTCCTTCGCGGAGCCGGAACTCTTGTCGTTCATCGTCACCAGATCGTCCGTGGTCAACGCGCCGGAAATCTTGTTGAGCACGTTCTGCACCGTTTCGGTGACCTTGCTCTGGTTGATGATCGGCACCACATTCTCGGCGATGATGATGTTCTTCGGGTCTTTCAGCGTGACGAGGCCGTTGTCCTTGATCGCGGAGCTCGTCGTGTAGATGTCGGCGAGCTGCACAGTTCCGTCCAGGAGAGCCTTCACAGTGAGCGGCCCACCGCTGTCGCTGATCGGGTCGAGCGTCGCTGTCACCCCGTACGCGGACTTCAGCCCCTTGATTCCGTACGGCCGGTCTGCGAACTCCGGGTTCGCGCCCACGGTGAGCGGAACCGTGACCTTCTTGAGATCGGAGAGGCTCGTCACCCCGTACTTCTCTGAGAACGCCTTCGTGACGTTGTACGAGTCCTTGTCTTGCGCCTTCGACTGGGCAAGCACCTCGAAGCCCTTCGGGAGCGCGTCGCTCAGGGCCGCGTAGACGTCGTCGCTGGACTGCGCCGTGCTCTTGGCGTTGTAGTACTGCAGAAGACTCCCGGAGTACTCGGGCACCAGATCGATCGAGCCGTCCTGAAGCGCCTTCAGGTACACCTCGCGGGCGCCGATGTTGGGCTTGATGCTCGCATCGACCCCATTGTCTTTCAGTGCCTGGGTGTAGATCTGCGCAATGATCTCGGACTCGGGGAAGTTGGCCGAACCGACCACGATGGCGCCGCCTGACTTCGACGCAGGGGTCGACGAGGAGCTGAGGGGGTTGCCCGACGAGCAGCCGGCAAGAGCGAGGGCGCTCACCGCCGCGACGGCTACGAGGGCGATAGCGCGTGTTCTCAGTGACATGGTGCTTTCGCTTTCTTCTGTGGGGCCGGACCGCGTTCGCGGTTCAGCCTGCTGTGGTGGATTGCGAGGTCGTGGCGACCCTCTTGGATGACCGCACGCGAACGTCGGACGCACGCCCGACGACGACCCCGCGCGGAACGACGAGACGCTGAAAGACGACGAAGATGCCATCGGCGATCAGCGCGAGCAGGATGACGAGCACAGACGCGCCGAGCATCTCGGCGTAGTTCTGCACGGCGTATCCGTCGTAGATGAATCGGCCCAGCCCGCCGAGCGGCAGGTAGGCCGCAACGGTCCAGGTCGCGATGACCTGCAGACACGCCGAGCGCACGCCGCCGATGATGATCGGCATGGCCAGCGGCAGCTCGACCTTGACGAGCACCTGCCGGCCCGTCATGCCGATCGACTTGGCTGCATCGATCGTCGCCCTGTCCACGGCATCCACGCCCGCGTAGGCGCCGGCCAGCAGCGGCGGCAGTGCGAGCACCACCATGACGATGAGCGGTGGACCGAGGCCAAGCCCCAGCCAGAGCGCGATCAGCAGGAGCACGCCGAGAGTCGGCAGGGCGCGCAGAGCGCCGGAGAGCTGCACGGCAACCGCTCGGCCTTTGCCGGTGTGCCCCACCGCGACACCGACCGGCACGGCGATGGCCGTGGCGATCACGAGCGTGATCAGTGTGTACACCACGTGCTCACCGACGCGGTTCGGGATGCCGCCTGACCCGGCCCAGTTGGCGGGGTCGATGAGCCATGAGAGCGTCGAGCTCCACAGATTCATGCCGCGCCCGCCATCTTGGGCTCGGGGGTGACCACTGCGCTTCGAGCGCGTCGGTTGCGGCGCTTCCAAGGCAGAAGCAGCCGGCCGATCAGGGCGAGCATCAGGTCGAAGACCACGGCGATCACGATGGTTCCGACGATGCCGACGATGATCTCCAGCGGGAAATCGCGCTGGAATCCGTCGAGGAACAGATACCCGAGGCTAGTGACACCGATGACTGAGCCGACGCTCAGCAGGCTGATCGTGCTGACCGAGACCACTCGGATGCCGGAGAGCAGCACCGGCCCCGCCAGTGGAAGCTCCACCGACCAGAACCGCCGCCACGTGGAGAATCCCACTGCTGTGGCCGACAACTTGACGTCGATGTCGACGGAGGCGAAGGCATCCGATGCCGTACGCACCATGATCGCGAGCGCATACATGCTCAGTGCGACCACGATGTTCAGCGGGTCGAGGATGCGCGTGCCCAGGATTCCTGGCAGCACGATGAAGAGTGGCAGCGACGGTATCGCATAGAGCAGGCCCACGATGGCGAGAACCGTGCCGCGGCCGGCCTGGTAGCGGTTGGTGAGCCACCCGACCGGGATGGCGAGGATGAATCCGACCACGATCGGCACCGCGGACAGGCCCGCATGAACCAGGGTCAGCTGCCAGACCTGACCCGCGTTCTCGATCAGCCAGTTCACGGCTGCCGATCACCCTGCGCCGAAGCACCCGAAGCGGTGGCGGCCGCTCCGGCCTCATCATCGTCTCCGGCCCCACCGCCGGATGCGGGATCGCGAACGAGAACGCCGGCCAGACGGCCGTCGCCGTCCACGACGACATCGCGGCCGGACTCCGACTTCAGGTGCAAAACGCGCTTGCCGCGATCCGCACCCACGAATCGGGCGACGAACTCGTCGGCGGGATCGGCCAGGATCTGCTCGGGCGTTCCGACCTGAGCCACGATGCCACCCGGCTTGAAAATGACGATCTGGTCACCCAGCAGGAGCGCCTCGTCGATGTCGTGCGTGACGAAAACGACGGTTTTGTCGAGTTCTCGCTGCAATCGCACGAGTTCATGCTGCAACTCGGCGCGTACCAGCGGATCGACGGCCCCGAACGGCTCGTCCATCAGCAGGATGTTCGGGTCGACGGCCAGCCCTCTTGCCACTCCGACGCGCTGCTGCTGGCCGCCGGAGAGCTGGCTCGGGTACCTGTCTGCGAGCGAACGGTCAAGACCGACAGTGTCCATGAGTTCGAGCGCCCGCGCCCGGGCCTGTCTCCGGTTCACTCCCTTCAGGAGCGGCACGGTGGCGATGTTGTCGGCTACCTTGCGATGCGGAAGAAGACCGGAGTTCTGCATGACGTAGCCGATGCTGCGCCGTAGTCCGACCGGTTCCAGCGTGGCGAGGTCGTCGCCGTCGATCTCGATCGTGCCGATCGTCGGGTCGATCATCCTGTTGATCATGCGCAGGATCGTGGTCTTACCGCTCCCGGACGAGCCGACGAGAACGGTGGTCTTGCGCGAGGGGATGACGAGACTGAAGTCCCGCACCGCGACGGTGCCGTCAGCGAATTGCTTGGTCACCGATCGGAATTCGATCACCGGACCACTATGTCGTACCCCACCGACATTCGCGGCGATGCTCAGGAAATACGCCGTAACGGGTGGCAGTCGTGCCCGACGCCCGACCCGGGTGAAGGAGCCGGACGCGACCTAAAGGTAGTACTTCTCCAAGTAGGCGATCGCGACGACGCCCGCCTCGGCGAGCACGAGATCGTCGCCCCTCGACTCGCGCAGATAGGCGCGCTCGATCAGTGACTCCGCCATCTGGCAGGCGATGTCGAGCCGGAACACGAGCTCGTCGCTGTAGGCGAAGCCGTAACTGGCGACGAGAATCCCGGCGAGGCGTTCGGCGAACTCGTGCACGTGATCCACGGTCGCCACACCCTCGTCGACCCCACGCACCTCCTCGAACCGCATGATGCGGAAGCCGGGCTCGGTGCGGAACATGCCGGCGAATCGGTCGACGAGCACGGCGATGGCATCTTGCCAGGTCGCGGGCTGATTGCGTTCAAGCTCGTCGGAGGCCGCCTGGCGATATCGCCTCACCGCGCGATCGCGCAATGCGGCGAGCAGGGCGATGCGATCCGGGAAATAGCGATAGACCGTGCCGATCGACGCGCGGCTGAGTTCGGCCACCTGAGCCGTCGTGAGGCGATCGAAGCCGACCTCGTCGACCACGGATGCCGCCGCGTCGAGAAGGGCGTCGATCCGCGCCAGACTCCGCTCCTGAGCCGGTTCGACACGAAGTGCACCCGCGTTCACCGACTCGTGCGTACCGACGAGGATCTCCTCGATCATCTTCCGGCCAACTCCTACTCTCCGTGCGCGATGCAGCGCCCGCTCGACGAATCCGTCGGATGCGACGGTACCCGACTGTTCTTCATGTTCCTATAGGCGATTGAGGGTCGGCCGTGCGAGCTTGCTCGCGTGGCCGGCCCGATTGAGTCCTGTGAGCGGTGCAGCCGCGATAGAGGCGATTGAGGGTCGGCCGTGCGAGCTTGCTCGCGTGGCCGGCCCGATTGAGTCCTGTGCGCCGTGCAGCCGCGATAGAGGCGATTGAGAAGTCCACTTCTCGCCGAGGTCGCGGCCCGTGAAAGACTGTACCGATGGCCCGACGTCCCCGCTCCGTGACGAGGATGCACCGTGCCGCGCGCATCGAGGACGCCTTCCACGGATTCCGCGCGCGACGGGCGCTGAAGCGCGGCTACCTGCCGACTGTTCTGTCGTACACGGGCTACGGAACGACCGAATGGATCCGGGTGCTCGGCCGCGTCGTGCTGGCGAAGGATCCGCGCCCTGGGTCGCGCGCCGAGCGCAAGAATCGCAAGCGCGAGGAGAGCGTGCGAGGGTGGCGCAGCTTCATCAGCGTGCCGTACAGCGAGGTCGACGTCGTCGTCGAGGTCGACGGCACGAGCCACGCGGTGCGACCCGACCGCGGCGGCGTCATCGACGAGGTGATCCCCGTGCGACTCGAACCCGGCACCCACACGGTGACACTGCGTGCGGGCACCAGCGACCACGCCGCGGCCTCGCCGGTGCTTGTGGCTGCTGACGAGGCATCCTTCGGCTTGATCTCCGACGTGGACGACACCGTCATGGTGACAGCGCTCCCCCGGCCGCTGCTGGCGGCGTGGAACACGTTCGTGCTCGACGAACACGCGCGGGTGCCTACGCCGGGCATGGCGGTGCTGCTGGAACGCCTTGCCGCGACGCATCCGAACGCTCCGGTGCTCTACCTCTCGACAGGTGCGTGGAACGTGGCGCCGGCGGTGACCCGCTTTCTCTCCCGCAATCTCTTCCCACCGGGGGCCCTGTTGCTGACCGACTGGGGACCCACGCACGATCGGTGGTTCCGCAGCGGCCGTGAGCACAAGGTGCAGAGCCTGCAGCGTCTGGCGCGAGAGTTCCCGAGCGTCAAATGGCTGCTGGTCGGCGACGACGGTCAGCACGATGAGGCGATCTACGCGCAGTTCGCGAAGGAACACCCGGGCAACGTGGCCGCCGTGGCGATCAGGCGGCTTTCCAATGCCGAGTCGGTGCTCGCGGGCGGCCGGTCGGCTGCGGACAAGCACGCCCAAATCGGCGATGCGCAGACCAGTGGTGTCCCGTGGGTGTACGGAGCTGACGGTGCCGATCTGCTGGCCCAGTTGAACGAGCTCGGGATCCAGGCCTAGATGCCGGCCTAGATCCGATCGATCCGGCGATCGCGACGAACTCTGTCGCAGGCTGCTGTCATGATGAGCGGATGACCGCCCAGCGCGAGCAGGCATGGTTGCGCGCGGAACGCCTTCGTTCGCAGTATCTGAACGGCCGTGCAGCCACTCCACTCGAAGTCGTCCGAGCGCTGGCTGCCGTTCAGGCGCAGAACGGCACGGCAGCCAGATGGGCGATCGGCGTGCGCTCGCCCGGATGCGTGCAGGCCGACATCGAGCGGCTCTTCGAATCCGGCGACCTGGTGCGTTCGTGGACGATGCGCGGCACGCTGCACATCGTTGCAGCTGAGGACCTCGGCTGGATGCTCGCACTCACGTCGGCCAGGCAACGCGCCGCCGTCGCACGCGAGGCTCGTCTTCGCGGCATGGACGAATCAGAGCTCGAGCGGGCGTCCGATCTGATCGCCCAGGACGTGACCCAGAACGGCCCCCGCACGAGAGCGGAAACGCTGAGCACGTTGGAGCGCTCGGGCATCGCCGTCGGCGACGAGCGCGGATACCGCTTCATCAGAGACGCTGCACTGCGCGGACGCGTGGCGTGGGGACCGATGCGCGGAAAGCAGCCGCAGCTCGTTCTCGTGCGAACCGGCGGTGATCACGACCGCGACGACTCGCTGGCGAGGTACCTGGAGCGATACGTCGCGGGACACGCACCCGCGACCGTGCGTGATTTCGCCTGGTGGTCGGGTCTCACGCTCTCCGAGGCTCGCCGTGCGCGCGACGCGGCAGGTTCGGCGATCGAGACAGTGGGTGATGAGGAATGGCTGGTCGCCTCCGGCCGAATGACGGAGGCCGCAGCGGCGGCTTCTGCGCCCGAGGGGGTGCACGCGGTCCCGGGTTGGGATGAATACGTGCTCGGCTATGGAGACCGCAGCCCGGTGCTCGCACCCGAGTTCGCGCGCCGCGTCTCCGCGACCGGCAACGGGGTCTTCCTCCCGGCAATCGTCTCGGCCGGGCGCGTCGTAGGCACGTGGCGACAGAGTCTCCAAGGATCGCACCTCGTCGCGGAGGCACAGCCGTTCACGCGGCTGACGGCCGTGGAGCGGCGTGGCTTCGCGGCATCGGCGGAGCGGCTCGCCCGGTTCCTCGGCCTCGAGCATGCTCGAAAACCGAAGCCGCGATAGGCGAAGGGTCGCGATAGGTTCGGGCGTATGGCCGACGTGACGGATGCTCCGGTGCCCACAGACGACGCCATGCCTGAGACATATTCTCCACGCCGTCTCGAGGCGTACTCCGACGGGGTCTTCGCGATCGCGGCGACACTTCTGGTGCTCGATCTCAGCGTCTCTGCTTTCCACCTCCATGAAAGTGACTCGTCGGATGCCGTGTGGACGGCTCTGTGGGACTACGGCGGCACCTTCGTCAGTTTCGTGATCAGCTTTCTGATCCTCGGCGTGTTGTGGGGAATCCACGTTCGGCAGTTCGAGTTCGTGAAACGCGTCGACCAGGTGGTGCTCACCCTCAACACGTTCCGATTGCTCGGGGTCGTGCTCGTGCCGTTCACGACGACGCTTTCGGACAACTTCAGTGGAACCGTCCCCGGCCGCTTCCTCCTGCCACTCAACTTCTTCTACGTCGTCACCGTCGGCCTGTGGCAGTGGTGGTACATCTCCTCGCCTGTGCGGGACCTCGCCCCGCACCTCTCCGACCGGTACCGGCGCATCTCCCGCCGCAATACCCTGGTCGCCGCGATCATGTCCGCGGTCGTCGCCGTCGCGTCGATCTGGATCGGCTCGTACGCGTTCCTGCTCTTCCTGCTGAACAATGTCGTCGACGTGGTCGAGCGCCGTGCGGCCAAAAAGGAGCCGGGTCGCCGCACGCGCGCCGAGCGACGAAGGGCCCGCTGAGCGACTGCATCGGCGACTGAGACGCCTTCTCCGCAGTTCTGCTGCGGCCCATAGCATGTCCCCATGCCGAAAGCCGCGCGCGGTCTCGTGCTCGCCTGTCATCCCGGGCCTGCACTCGTGGTCACGTTGGTCGCAGGCGTGCTCGGTGCATCCGTCGGCTATCCCCTGGCGAGAGTGGTGCTCCTCGCCGCGGCGATGTTCGCCGATCAGCTCTCCGTCGGCTGGTCGAACGACTGGATCGATGCGGATCGTGATCGCTCGGTGGGTCGCGCCGACAAGCCCATCGCTGTCGGGCTGGTCTCTCGCCCAATCGTCGGCGTTGCCGCGTGGATCGCTCTGACCGCCGCTCTCGCACTCACTGTGCCGCTTGGCGCGCCCGCGCTCGTGACCCACGCGATCGCCGTCGGCAGCGCGTGGAGCTACAACGCGTGGCTGAAGCGCACCGTATTCTCGGTGATTCCCTACACCGTGAGCTTCGGCCTGCTGCCTGCCATCGTCACCCTCGGGTCGATCGAGCCGGCGATTCCGGCGTGGTGGGTCGTGACGGCTGGATGCCTGCTCGGCGTCGCGGCGCACGTCACGAACGTGCTCCCCGATCTCGAGCAGGACCGCGTCACCGGCGTTCGCGGATTCGCACACGTGCTCGGCGCTCGCGCGGGCGGGCTGCTCGCCTTCGGCGTTCTCGCGGTGGTCGGCATCGTCATCGCGGTCGGCGCTGTCGGGATCGGTGGACTGCACGGCGGTGCGGCGGTGCTGGTTCTCATCGGCAGCGCGATCACCGTGCTGATCGCCGCGGCCGGCGTGCTGCTGACACTGCACGGCGAGCGCTCGCGCTGGCTGATGCGCCTCATCATGGCCGCTGCGGTCATCGATGTCATCGCACTGGTGGCTGCTGGTCCGGTGCTGTCGGGGTGATCGGCACCGCGGATGCGCCCGGTCGAGCTTTTGGTGGCGCGCCGGGCGCGGTGAGACCGGTGGCAGGCGGCGTGTTCCCGGGGTCTGAAGCGGCGCCCGCCGAACGATGCCTGTTCTGAATGCCGATACCTGACACCACACCACCGGCCAGCAACAGACCGATGCACACGAGCAGAACGCGCTGAAGCCCGGACTGTGCGAGAGGGCCCGCAACGATGAATCCGGCGCACGCGATGGCGATCAGACCTGCTATGCGCGCTACCGCGTTGTTGATCGCCGATCCGATCCCTGCATGCTCGGGCGGCACGGCGCCGAGGATGGCGGCCGTGAGCGGCGCGACGGTGATGGACAGCCCGAGGCCGAACACGAGTATTCCCGGAAGCAGTTCGTACCAGTAATCGACGCGCGTTCCCATGGAGAGCATGAGCGCGTAGCCCCCCGCGGCGACGACCGGACCGACCGCCATGAACAGCCGGGGTCCGACCTTGCCTGACAATGCTCCGAAGCGGCCAGAGAGCAGGAGCATCACGACGGTGGACGGGATGAGCGCCAGCCCGGCGAGCGTGGCCTTGTAACCGGCTACCTCCTGCAGGTAGATGCCGATCATCAGCGTGCCCAGGGACAAGGCGGCGTAGACGACGAGCGTTGCGAGGTTGCCGACGCCGAAGTTGCGGATGCGGAAGAGAGCGAACGGGAGCATCGGCTGCCGGGAGCGCAACTCGACGATCGCGAACGCGGCGAGTGACAGGCATCCGATCGCGCCGATCCCCCAGACCAGAGGGCTCGACCAGCCGGCCTGCCCTTGTTCGATCAGCGCGAAGACGACACCACCGAGCCCCAGCGCCCCGAGTGCGGCCCCGAGGTAGTCGATGTGGCCGTGCGCGTGCTCGTGGTCCAATTGCACACGCCACAGGATGATCACCGTCGCGGCGATGGGCACCGGATTGATCCAGAACACGAGCCGCCATGAGAGCGTGTCGACGAAGACCCCGCCGAGCAATGGACCTGCCAGCATGGCGGCCGAGGTCCAGGCGGTCCAGCGTCCGATCGCTTTCGGCTGGTCGTCCGTGCTGAACACCTGGATGATCAGAGCCAGCGAACTGGGCACGAGGAGCGCGCCCGCTGTTCCTTGCAGTGCGCGGAACACGACGAGCGACACGCCGTCCGGCGCAAGCGCACAGGCGATGGAGGCGACGCCGAAGCCGAACAGTCCGATCATCAGGATGCGTTTGCGCCCGAAGGCATCGGAGAGCGAGCCTGCGAGGAGGATGAGCGCGCCGAGGGTGATGAGGTAGGCATCAACCACCCACTGCTGCAGCACGAGCCCCCCGCCCAACTCGCGTTCGATTGCGGGCAGGGCGACGTTCACGACCGATCCGTCGAGGAACGCGACGAGGGATGCCAGGATCGCCACGGTCAGCACCGCACGTTGCAAGGAGCTCATCCGGGTCAGTCAAGCACTCACCCCCGTCATGCGTGCTGTCGGTCTGGGCGGATTCCCGGTCGGGGCCTGCACTGCAACGCCCGGACCAGCGAGAATGCTGCACGCCCGGACCAGCGAGAATGCTGCACGCGCGGGCTCGCGGCATGCCGCGGGATGGCGACGGATCGCTGACGACGCCTGCCTATGGTGGAAGCCGTGGCTGTGCGTGCGATCCGGAAGACGAACGACCGACGTCGTGTCGGGGCGCGAGTGCGCCTGGCTGCGCTCGGTGCCGCCGTTGCCGTGGCGATCCCACTCGTGACAGCGCTGCCCGCCCATGCTGAGGACTACCCGAGCTGGGGGGAAGTGCAGGCCGCCCAGGCCAGCGCCGCCGCAGCACAGGCGGAGTACACCAAGATCGCGGGCCTGATCGTGCAGCTTCAGCAGCAGGCCCAGGCCGCAGCGGCGGACGAACTCAAGAAGGCGTTCGAGTACACCCTGGCGAAGAATGCGCTCGACGCCCAGACCACCAAGCTTCAGTCGATCGATGAGCAGGTCACCACGGCTCAGAAGGATGCCCTCCAGGCGAAGACGCAGTACGGCAAGCTCGCGTCTCAGCTGTATATCTCCGGCGGGGGAAGTCTCACCGCCAAGCTGTTGCTCGGCAATGGCATCGGCAAACCGGCCGGCGGGGACCACAACCTGCTCGACCAGCTCGGAGCGATGAGCCAGCTCACGGACCACATGTCCCAGCTGCAGAACTACGCCAAGGAGAAGCAGAACGTAGTGACGTCCCTACAGGGGCAGGCGAAGCAGGCGGAAGACGTCCGCACGAGCCTCGAGCAGGATGCCAACACGAAGTATCAGGCGGCCCAGGCCGCGAAGGCAGCGGCTGATGCGGTGCTGGCCACGCAGGAGCAGCAGGGTGCGGTTCTGCAGGCGCAGGCCGCCAGCCTGAACGCCCAGGCCGCGACGCTCGCGCAGCAGCGACAGGTGGGAATCGCCCGCGATTCGCAAAACCAGAGCGCTTCCACCGGCGGTGGAAGCGACAGCAACATCGATCTATCGGCCTCCTGCACCGGAGGGTGCTCGCCCGGGGCTGCGCAGGCATATGCGAGCAGCATTCTTGGAAGCTATGGCTGGGGGGGCGACCAGATGTCCTGCCTCATCAGCCTGTGGAACATGGAATCGGGTTGGCGATGGAACGCCTACAACTCTTCCAGCGGGGCATACGGGATAGCGCAGGCGCTTCCGGCGAGAGAAAAGTACTCTTCCGCCGGGAGCGACTGGATGACGAACGGAGACACGCAGATCCGGTGGGGGCTCTCGTATATCTCGGACCGCTACACCACTCCCTGTAGGGCCTACGATCACGAGTTGGCGCAGAATCCGCACTGGTATTGATCCCGAGGGAATAGCGGGGCCACAGGGCAGGCTGAAGATGCAGTGAAACGCATAGGCTTTCTCTCCTTCGGACGCTGGTCTCCTGCGCACGGTTCCGTGGTGCGCAGCGCATCCGACGCCCTGCTTCAGACCATCGAGCTGGCCGTGGCCGCCGAGGAGGTCGGAGCAGACGGCGCGTTCGTGCGGGTGCACCACTTCGCGCCGCAGCTGGCGTCTCCGTTTCCGCTGCTCGCGGCGATGGGAGCACGCACGTCGCGCATCGAGCTGGGAACCGCCGTGATCGACATGCGATACGAGAACCCGCTGTACGCGGCGGAGTCCGCTGCAGCGGCCGACCTCGTCTCCGGTGGCCGGTTGCAGCTCGGCATCAGCCGCGGCTCGCCCGAGACCGCCGACAAGGGCTACGAGTCGTTCGGCTTCGTTCCCGGCGACGAGGCGTCGGATGCCGACATGGCCCGCGCTCACACCGAACTCTTCCGCGCGGCCATAGCCGGAGCCGGCCTGGCGTACTCGAACCCGGAGATGACCGGCCAGCGGATTCCGCTCGCGATCGAGCCACGCTCCGAGACGCTGCCCGAACGCATCTGGTGGGGAGCGGGCAGCCGCGCCACCGCCGTATGGGCCGCCGAGCAGGGCATGAACCTCATGAGTTCGACGCTGCTCACCGAAGACACCGGCGTTCCCCTGTCGGAGTTGCAGGCCGAGCAGGTACGGCTCTTCCGCGACACGTGGAAGCAGGCCGGCCACGCGCGGGAGCCGAGGGTATCGGTGTCGCGGAGCATCCTGCCGATCATCGACGACGAGACCCAGCGCTACTTCGGCCTGCGCGCCCAAGCGGATGCGCACGACCAGGTCGGCTACATCGGCGACGAGCTCGCCCGATTCGGTCGCAGTTACATCGGCGAGCCCGATGCCATCGCTGAGGAACTGGCGCAGGATGCCGCTGTGCGGGAAGCCGACACGATCCTCGTGACCGTGCCCAATCAGCTGGGCGTCGAGTTCAATGCCCGGGTGCTCGAGTCGATCGTGCGCGATATCAAGCCGGCCCTGGGCTGATCGCAGGAATCCTCTTCCTTGACGGCGGGGTCAGGAGCCGAGTTGGACGTACTAGCCGAGTTGGACGTACTCGATGACGCTACCGTCGGGGTGGCGGGCCACGAGTCGCAGGCCGTTCGGTCCAGGCGCCGGCCCGTCGAGCAGCTCGCCATCGGCGTCTTCGATGGCCTGCGCGGTCATGTCGATGTCGCGCACGGCGATGGTCGCGACGTGCGAACGTGCCTCTGCGTCGGCTCCTTCGACGAGGAGGAACGATCCGACCTTCGCCAGCCGCATGCCTCGAAACTCGAATCGGTGGGATTCGTCGAGGCCGACGATCGCCTGGTAGAGCGGGACTGCGGAATCCAGGTCATCGACGTAAACGCGCGCGAGCGCCGCGAGAACGTTGGCACTTGCCGAACCCATTGCACGTGCAACCTTTCTGGTCGTGACGATATTCCCGCGCTCGGGCGTGGGCTCGTCTCTCACCCGGCCCTCTTGTTGCCCGGTTCCTCACCATTCTGAGAATCTTCGGCGCTGTCGTTGACTCTCACACAGTGTCAGACTCCAACGTTGGAGGCGTCATGTTGTCCATCGGAGAGTTCGCGTCGATCGGCAGGGTATCCATTCGGATGCTCCGCCATTACGACCAGATCGGCCTGCTGCGTCCTGCACGGGTCGACGTGGCCACGGGATACCGCACCTACGCCCCGACGCAGCTGACTCTGCTCAGCCGCGTCGTGGAGCTCAAGGGTCTCGGGCTCACGCTCGAGCAGGTCTCGCGCGTCATCTGGGGCGACGTGGACGACAGCGAGGTCGAACGGATGCTGGAATCCGCTCGAACTGAACTGCGGTTCACGATCGCGGATGCCGAAGCGCGCTTGCGGCGCCTCGACGCGAGCCTCAAACGAATACGAGGAGAGTCAGTCATGCCCAGTTCTCAGACGATCACCGCCGAGGTGCGGTCCATCGAAGCCCAGCGGGTCGCCACCCTCACCCGCAAGGCGCCGGGTTTCGGCCCTGTCAACGTCTCGCCTGTCATCGGCCCGATGTTTCCGGAGTCCGCCGAGCGCATTCAGGCCGCCGGAATCGATGCGTTCGGACCCGCGGTCGCTCTCTACGAAGCCGACGAGTCCGGTGACGGAACCGGCGCGCTCGTGACCGCCGGCTTCGTAGTGCCCGAAGAAACCATGTCGATCGACGGGCTTGACGTGGTCATGCTCCCCGGCATCGCGCAGGCCGCGGTGACAGTGCATCGAGGCGAAGTCGCCGGGATCGGCGAGTCGTGGAACGCGCTCATCGGGTGGGCGCGCGAACACGGCTACGAACTGGACGGCATCTGCCGCGAGGTCTACTGGACGCCCGGCGACCGTCCACAGTCGGAATGGGTGACAGATCTCATCCAGCCCGTGCGCGTTGCCTGAGACCTGCCGCGTCAGAGTCCCGCGTCACCTGAAGCAGGTCTCACACGGAGCCGGTCCGGTCGACGCCAGACGCTCCCGCTGCCCGTCTAGTCTGGGCTCGTGCCACGACAGCAGCGCCGCCTCAGCTCCCTGCGCACAGTCGGACTGGCGTTCGTCGTCGCGGCGCTGTCGGTCGGGTCGATGACAGGATGCTCCGCAAACCGCGATACGCCCGTCGCCTCCGTCACCCCGCGAACCACGTCGACGGCATCCGCCAGTGCGACTCCGGCACCGATCCCGAGCCCGTCGCCGACCGCCAACCTGCCTGTCACTGCGCTGGCGGTCGGCGACTGCCTGACGAACCAGGCGGGATCCGACCAAGCGGAGGACATCCAGTTCCTGGTCGTGTCGTGCGCCCTGCCGCACAGCTCGGAGGTGATCGGGCTGCCGTCCCTCGGCAGCGGGGCATACCCCGGCGACGACGCCGTCGCTGGTCAAGCCGATGACGTCTGCGACTCGGTGTTCGCTGCCTATGTCGGTGTGAGCATCTACGACACGACGGCCATCGACGTCAGCGCCTACACGCCCGACCAGGCCGATTGGAGCTCCGGTCGCACTCAGGCGGTGTGCGTCGCCTTCTCCCCCGCCGGCGACACGCTCGGCAGCGTCAAGGGCATCGGCGCAGCAGCCCCGTCCGCCGCCCCGTAGTCCCCTCCGCCGTGACGTCGGCTGCCATGGCTGTCCCCGGTGCCCGCCGCTGCCGCCGTGTTCATACCGCCGTCGGGTGGTACGGGTATGCCGTGGCGTGGCGCCCGCCGTTCGAGCGGGGACAGCAGTGGGGTCCGGTACCAGAAGAGGAGTGCCTTCCGCACTAGATCAGACGATCGTCCTCGAGCTGCTCGCCACTGCCAACGCGCGTGGCACGGCACTAACCGACGACGCCACCCAAGCGGCAAGTCAACTACGCGAGGAGAAGTCCACGCGTCTTGCAGTTCGAGGTCGAGTGGCGACGTCAGTCCGGCCTGTGCCCCAAGAGCGCGGCCTGGATCTCACGGACCGTCACAGCGAGCACGCCGGTGACGAGCAGTCCGCGCCCCAGCGGGCCGGAGGGGTCCTCGCCCAGCAGCGGCAGACGCGACAGAGCCTGCCGGGCGCCGAGCGTCAGGTGATCCAACCGCAACTGAACCTCCGTGTGACGAGCCCCTTCCAGATCGGAGGCGGTAAGCGCCGCAGCTTTCGCCGCGTACGCAGCCGCACCCAACGCGTGCGCGCCCATATGCGCGACACTCGACGCCTGCACGGCGGCCCGAGCCGCCGCCACCGCAGCGGGAGCCTTTACCGACTGCGCAGTCCGACCCGCCTCGAAGCGGCGGCGACTCTCCCCCGCAGCATCGAGCTCACCTCGGCCGAACGCGCGGGCGCGAGCGATCCCGTCCCGCGCCCGGCCATCGTCCGGCGCTTCTGCCTCAAACTGAGGAAGCACCCGCTCTGCGCAGTCGGCTGCTCACAGTGCGACGAGACGACGATCCGCCTCGCTGAGCGTCTGCGGAGAGGCCATGCGCCAACTCTTCCACGGCCGACCGGCGCGGGAGCGCGCGTCGAGTCCGGGACGGTCGGCCCGAGTCAGAGCGGCCCGAACACCTCGCGCGGATCGGCGTCCAGCGCGAGCACATCGAGGACGGTGAGCAGTTTCCGTTCCTCGTACTGGAAGTGGGACTCCATGATGGCCGCGATCCCCTCCAAATGGGATCCGAGTCGATCCGGAGACTCGGTCCCTACGGTGGCAGCCTGCAGACCATCCACCAGTCCTGCGATCAGCGCGTGATCCTGCCCCAGCTTCCGCAACGTCTCACGCAGCTCCGGGTGCTGTGCGGCGATCACCGGGAACAGCTCGCGGTCCTCGCCCTGATGGTGGCCGGTCAACGCCGCACAGAAGCCGTGACAGAACAGCAGAAGGTCGCGGCTTGCTGGTCCGCCCTCGCCTTCCTCGGCCGCAGCTCGCGTCACTCGCAATGCATCGCGCAAACGCTGGTGAACGGCTCTCAGTTCATTGCTCCAGGCGATCAGCCTGGTTTTCTCGCCCTCAGTCACGAGAGGGCGAAGGGAACGACGTCATCATCGTCGTGCTCCTTCAGATCCCACGCCTCCATGCCTGACACTGCCTGCCACCAGCACGCGACGCTTCCCCCAAGCTACCGTGCCGGGCATCACCGGAACGCCGACTCGACGCCGATGCACTCCGCTCAACCTCGATCTGCAAGAGGCGTGGCCGCTCAAGCAAGGTGCTTTGGCGCGACCGATCAAGCGGTCGCGTCCAGCGCTTGTTTTCGGCGGGACAGGGGCGCGAGTGGAGCCGACGGCGATTGCTCCTCGGTCACTGCTCGGGGCTCTCTGGCTGCCTGTCGGCAGGCTTCTCCTGCGGCTCGACCGAGGATGGCGGCGTATCCGTGACAAGCAGGCCCCGCTTGACCGATCGCCACCGAACACTGCACCCGCCGGCTCGCAACCGTTCAGTTGCCGGCGATCTTGTGCATCTGTGCTGTCGCACTCTCGGTGCTCGTATGGATGAACTGGAGCAGGACTCGCAGCTCTTGGATCGTGTGGTGAGCGAGGTCCGCACGAGTCTGTGCGGCCATCTCGTCGAAGTAGCCGCCGATGCGGGCGATGCCGGCTGTAGTCGCGTGAACAACGACTCCTCGCCGGTCGGTATCGGACGGTTGCCGCGCCACGAAGCCCGCGCTTTCAAGGCGGTCGATCATCCGCGTGACGGCGCCGGTGCTCCGGCCCACCCGTCGGGCGAGTTCCCCTGCGCTTGCGGGACCGTGCTCATTGAGGAAGTGCAGGCACTGCACGTCGGTCGCTCCTATGCCGAGGTCCTCGGCGACCAACTCGGACAGTCGCCCGGTGACCGCGAACCAGTCGGGCAGAGCAGCGAGCAGTTGTTCGATCAATTCCGAGGTGCTGCCGGTGGCCTGGATGCCTTGATGCTGCTCGTCGTTCATGAGTTCTCCCAGTTTGCTGCACCATGCAGTTACTGCATGATATAACTACTTGGACCGCCTAATAGGAACGGACACGCATGTCTTCTCACACCGTCCTTGTCACCGGGGCGACGGGGCAGGTCGGTCGGCACGTAGTGCAGGGTCTGCTTCGAGCCGGTCGACGCGTCCGTGCGGTGACTCGCGACCCCGCACGATCGATGCTGCCGTCCGACGTCGACGTGCGAGCCGGTGACCTCGGCGAGCCGGAGAGCATTGCGTCGGCATTGTCCGGCGTCGATCGCCTCTATCTGTTCCCTGCAGGCAACTTGACGGGGGTGTGCGCAGCAGCGACGGCCGCAGGTGTCGACTACGTCGCGCTTCTGTCATCGGCCTCGGTCTCTCACGGTCGTTCGGACTACAGCAGCGCGCATCACCAGGAGGCAGAGCGGACTGTGCTCGACAGCGGACTGCCGCACACGTTCCTGCGACCCACGGCATTCATGGGCAACGATCTGACCTGGGCCCCCGAAGTCATCGCCAGCGGAACGATCAGCACCGCCTATCCGGATGCGGCCACCGCGCCGGTCGACGAGCGCGATGTCGCCGCTGTCGCCGTCCGCGCATTGCTCACCCCGAACGCTGTCAGCACTGCCATCGAGATCACCGGCCCGGAGTCTCTCTCACAGCGACGACGTATCGAATTGCTCGCGCAGGCCACCCAACGAGCGATCCGGCTCCTCGAGTTGACCCCCGATGCAGCCCGACAGCAAATGGGCGGCTACTTGCCGCCCGAGGCCGTCGACCTCATCCTCGGGGTGCTCGCTGCGGCACCTCGAAAGGCCAGCACCCGGCCAGCTTCGTCCGAACTGCTGGAGCGAGCGCCGTACAGCTACCTCGACTGGGCCATGCGCCATGCGGCCGCGTTCACCCCCACTCCACGTCCCATCCCCCAGGACTGACGATGCCCGCACGCCCACCCCACACGCTCGCCTGGGATCTCCCCGCTCTCGCCGGGCCGGAGACACTCGACCTGACCAGCCCGGCCTTCTCGAATGGGGAGCCAATCCCGCCCGTTCACGCCGCTGTCCGGGCGGGAGGCGAGAACCTCTCGCCGGCGCTCGCCTGGACCGCTGTCCCACCAGGTACCGCCCAGTTGCTCTTGATCGTCGAGGACCCTGACGCGCCCACATCCACGCCCTACCTTCACTGCCTCGCGCTGCTCGACGCATCGCTCGGCGCGCTCGATCACGGTGCCCTCAACCCGCCCGTGAGTAACGGAGTGCAGATGGCGCGCTCAGCGGCCGGCGATGGCTACTTCGGCGCCGCCCCACCAAAGACGCGCGGGCCGCACCGCTACATGTTCCAGCTGTTCGCACTGGCTACGCCGATCCGCTTCGAGCAGGGGCGCAAGCCCCGAACCATGCAGCTGACGGATGCCATCAGTGAGGCGGGCGAGGTTCTGGCGCGCAGCCGTCTTCACGGCACCTACCAACGGACGTGAACGGCAGAGGTAAGGAGGACATGAACGACCACAGCGCAACCGATCCGATCGAGGCACCCGTACGTCGATTCACGGGCCAGGACGGCACTCGCCTCGCCTACCGAGAGATCGGCGCTGGTCCCGCCGTTGTCCTTTTTCACGGGTTCCTGGCCACAGGGCGGCAATGGCTCGATTACGGACACGCCGGGACGCTCGCGGAACAGGGATACCGCGTCATCCTGCCCGAGCTACGCGGCCACGGCGACAGTGTGCCCTCGCATGACCCGCGCAGCTACCCTCCCGACGTCCTGACCGACGACGGACTTGCTCTCGTCGAGCACCTCGACCTCGAGGATTACGCATTGGGCGGCTACTCGCTCGGCGCGCGCATCGCACTCCGCATGCTCGACCGGGGCGCTCGCCCGACTCGCGCGATCGTCGCTGGCCAAGGGCTTGCCGCCGTCACCCGCACCTCCACCGGCGGCAGCACGCGAAACGCGCTAACGGCACTCGCCAACGACCAGCCGGTCGACGCCGGCTCTCCCGAGGCCGCTGCCGCGCAGTGGATCACCCACTTCGGTGCAGAACCGCGGGCCCTCTTGAACGTCCTTGATTCGTTGGTCGCGACACCTCTGGAGGTCCTGCGATCGCTCCGCACTCCCGCGCTCGTCGTGGTGGGCGACCGCGACTACGAGCACATCAGCGCACATGCTCTCGCGAAAACCTTGGCCAACGCCCAGTTCACGAGGGTGCCTGGCAACCACTGGACCGCTCTCACCGATTCGCAACTGACGACCGCGATCTCCCACTTCCTCACCGACTCACCGGGATCGGCGACAGCACAAGAGCAGAGGCTGGTCACGGCTGCCGATCCTCATCACCTCGACGCATCACAGTCAGCCGTCACGCGTGACGCCGAGCACAGCTGATAGATGCCGGCGATCATCGACGCCGACCTCCCGCTCACCACGACGAACGGGACGGAGCGCGCACCTAGATGAGTGAGTCCGATTGGCTGGGGCGGCGTGGAGGCTGTTAATCGCGGACGGAGGGTGTTAAGCCCTGTGTGTGAAAACCGACCTCAACACCCTCCTTGTCCCACTCTATGTCCACCTCGATGACCGGATTCTCCCGGCGATCGGCTTCTCGCGAGCGCATACGCCGGGCCGGAAGCCGGGGCTCAACGATGTCGAGCTGCTGTGCCTGCTGGTCGCTCAGCACCTGCTCGGGATCGCGTCGGACCGCAAGTGGATCCGGCATGCCCGCGCTCACTTGAGAGACATGTTCCCGAACATCCCGAAGCAGTCCGGATGGGGCAAACGCGTCCGCCAGTCCACCGCTCTGCTGTCCGCGGTGATCACCGAACTCGCCCGCGACACTCCGACATTCGGGGAACTCACTCGACTGGTCGACTCGACCCCGCTGCCCTGCGGGAAGTCACGGGAAACGGTGAAACGCTCCGACCTGTCCGGGCATGCCGGCTACGGCTACTGCGCGTCGCACTCCCGGTTCTTCTGGGGCTTCCGGCTTTACCTGATCTGCACTCCGGAAGGGATGCCCGTGATCTGGGGGCTGGCGAACCCGAAACTCGGGGAACGAGAAGTCACCGAAGCGTTACTGCGCCACGACCGGCACCTCATCGCCCCAGGACAGGTCATCGTCGGTGACAAGGGTCTCGCAGGACGCGAGTTCGAGGCCTTCGTCACCGACGACCTCGGCGCACACCTGATCCGCCCCGACCGCAAAGACGAAACCCCCCGGTTCGGGAAACTCGGCGGCATCCGGCAATGGGTCGAGTCCGTCTTCGACACACTCAAGGGTCAGCTCACCCTCGAAGACCACGGCGGACGCACCGTCGCCGGCGTCTACTCCCACGTCGCCGCCCGACTCCTCGCCCTCGCCGCCGGCATCTGGCACAACTGGCTCATCAACGCGCCGGTCAAACGCTCACTCATCGCCTACGACCACTGAAACCGAAAGGACTCACTCATCTAGTGTCCAGGAGGCGCCAACATCATGACCGTAACCGCAACATCGTTCGACGAGCCAGTAGATATCCGTCTTAGTGAGTGCCTGCGGTGCATCCTGTGTCGGCTCGATGAGCAGGGGCCGGGTGCGTGGATGCATGATCCGATCGCTGCCGCGGCCGTCGCACCCGCAAAACCAAGTGCACGCCTCGCGCAATCCCCGTTGCGATCGCTGAGCAACTCGTCGCCGACTGCTACGCCCGCATCAGCATCAACGAAGCCCAGTACGTCGGTCTCGCCAAGAAGGTCGAGCAAGCATTCGACGAAAGGTTCGCGGCACGCTCCGACGAGCTGGCGGAACTCGCCGCGAATCGTCGACGGCTCGAAGACGAGTCCGACAAGCTCCTCGCCGCGCACTTCGCCGACGCCATCGACCTCAACACGCTGAAACGTCATCAAGACCGCAGCCGCGCGGGGCTCGCTGACATCGATCGACGCATCGAGAACGAACACGACCAAGACCAAGACCAAGGCCCGCGCCGCCAGATCGCGAAAGCCCTACGCCTGCTGATCGACTGCCAGCACCTCTACAAGAGCACAGACGCCCACGGGAAACGTCTCGCGAACCAAACCTTCACCACCGGCATCGACATCAACGAAGACGAACAAGCAACCCTCCGCCTCGCGGAACCCTTCGCCGTCACAACAGGCGAGAACACCCATGTCAGGGGTTCGACCACGTCTCAAATTGTGGATCTGAGGGGACTCGAACCCCTGACCCCCTGCATGCCATGCAGGTGCGCTACCAGCTGCGCCACAGACCCTTGGATCGTCGGTCCGACGTGCGGAACAACCTCATCAGAGTACTACATCGCACCCGACCGGGACGAATCGGATGACGGTCACGCCTCCCGCGCGACAGACAACTCGAACGGCACCGTCGGGCAGTCCTTCCACAGCCGTTCCAGGGAGTAGAAGACCCGGTCTTCCTGGTGGAACACATGAACCACGAGGTCACCGAAGTCGAGGAGGATCCATCGCCCACCTGACCGGCCCTCGCGCCGTAGCGTCTTCGTTCCCGCCTCGTTCAGACGGTCCTCGACCTCTGCGGCGATCGCCATCACGTTGCGTTCGGAGTTGCCCGATGCGAGCAGGAACACGTCGGCGAGCGGCAACGGCCCCGACACGTCGAGCGCGACCAGATCGCTCGCCGCCTTGGAGTCAGCAGCCTCCGCCGCGAGCTGGAGCAGTTCGCGCGAGAGCGCGGACGCGGTCATTCGGATATCACCTCGTGGAGTCGGAAGAAGAAGCGATCGCCGATGAAGCGACCTCCAGAGAACTGTACAGACTCGGCTGGAAGGGCCTGCGTGAATTCAGCGAGTACAGATCAGAAGGCATGGAAGACGAAGCCGGCGACGAGCAAAGCTGCGACGCCGATGGCGAGGAAGGCAGCCGTCACAGCCAGCACGACCGGGAGCTTGTTCCCGCGAGCTTTCGGCGGCGCGATCATCCCGCGCGTCGATGTGTGCGTGGCCACCGCCTTGCTCGCACGCACCGGAGCGACACCGGATGTCGCCGGTGCGGCATCCGACTCTTCGAACAGCCGGTCGATGTCGGACGAGTCGAAGTGATCCGGGTGCTGCCCGGTCGCGCCCAGGGACTTGGGGAGGTCGATCGAGCCGGTCACGATCACCTCGCCGGTGCTCGTCAATGGCGAGGCCGCGAGGCCGACCGACGGGATCGACGGAAGGATCAAAGCGTTCGCCGTGGTAACGCTACCGGTCGACACGACGGAGCGCGGGGTGCCATCCGTAGCGTTCTCGTCGTCCATCGTCGACCAATGGCCCGCCCCGCGAGCACGTAGTTGCGGGTCGGTGGCTGGGCCGCTCGTCTGCGCCGCTCGGTCCGCCGGAACGGGCGCTGCTTCGGCCGGTGCAGCACCGCTCGGAGTCGACGATGGCTGCTGTCCTCCGAAGGCGTTCGGAAACACGATCGGGGACACCGGCGAAGCGCCACGGGCCGCTGCAGGAGTGGACACGGCGCTGACCGGCGTACGAGGGTCGGGCTCATCGATCCGCAACGGCATCGCCGGCGGAACCACCCGATGCGTCTCCTCTGCGGAACCTGCTGCGGGAGCCGAATGCGTCGGTCGAGCGGGCTCCGGGATTGAATCGGGTCGTGCGGGCACCGACTGTGCGGCCGACTCGGGCTGCACCGCCTGATTCGCGGACTGAGCCTGCATCATTGCACGCAATTCGCGACGAGTAAGCGGATGACCGTCTATCGGCGACACTGCCGGCACCGGCTGGTGGGCGGTCGATTCCCGCCCATCCGACAGGCCGCCGGAGGATGCTGGGGGCGATGGGACGTGCGACGGCGCCTGTGCGGGAAACGAATCGGCAGGGCGCGGCGCCTGATTCGAGGAGCGTGCGGGATCGGTCGCGAACGCTACCGTCACAGGAGCGCGTTCCTCCGCGGGTGCGGTACCTGTTGGTCCACCGGCATGGGAGGCGGCGAGGAGGCTGTCGAAGGAGAGGTCATCGTAACGCGGGGCGCGCGGTCGAAGCGGCGGGGCATCCGTCGGGACGGCATTCTGCTGTGACGACGTGTCGCGCTGTGCCGAGGCGAACGAGTATGGCGTGGCCACATCGGGGACCTCGCCCGCAGTCGTCGGTGCGACGGTGACGGCGCGACGTGAGACGGGAACCGGTTGCTGCACTGCCGCCGTGGAGTCGACTTCGCGCTCCGCTGCGCGCTGACTCTCTCTAGCCTGTCGCCGCGTCTGTGGCGGTTGGTCTGGCCACGACGTCATTCCACACTCCGGTAAAGGTGATGCTTGGAGATGTACTGGACAACTCCATCGGGTACGAGGTACCAGACAGGGAACCCCCTGCTGACACGGTCCCTACAGTCGGTCGACGAGATCGCCAATGCCGGAACCTCCAACAAGCTTACGTTGCGGTTGGGTAAACCCGTCACTTCGAGCTGATGTCCCGGACGACTCACAGCGACGAAATGGGCGAGGTTCCACAGTTCGTCGACATCGCGCCAACTGAGAATCTGTGCGATCGCGTCGGCCCCGGTGATGAAGTAGAGGTCCGTGTCAGGACGCGACTCCTGCAGGTCGCGCAGCGTGTCGATCGTGTAGGTCGGACCGCGCCGATCGATGTCTACGCGGCTCACCGTGAACCGCGGATTGGCCGCCGTGGCGACCACGGTCATCAAATACCGGTGCTCAGCCTCGGTGACGTGGCCCTTCTGCCACGGCTCACCGGTAGGGACGAAGACGACCTCGTCGAGGTCGAACGACTGCGCTACCTCGCTGGCGGCGACCAGATGACCGTGGTGGATCGGGTCGAACGTGCCGCCCATGACCCCGACCCGCCGGCGATGTCGCCCCGACGGCGCTGTGGTCGCTGACGGCCGCATAGAGAGCCCGGGTCAGTGGTCCTGCGACGACGGGTGACCAGCACCGTGGTGATACGCACCGGGTGCGCCCGCATGCTGCGCGGCATCCGGCTCCGGCCTGTGGCTGTGCCGGTTGGCGACGTCGCGGTAGGTCCAGGTCACGAAGGCCAGAGCAGCGAACACGCACAGCACCACGACGCCGAGCACCCACGGCTCGACCCCGAATACGGGCGGCTTGCTGGCCTCGGCTACGACTGCTGCTACGAACGACATGCGACTCATTTCCTCTCGCGGCGAATGCCGGAATTCAAGTCTACTCGCGCACCCGTGTTCACTCGCGCACCTGCGCATGCTCGCGCACTTGTGCCTACGCGCGAATCTGGCCGGTGCCGCGCAAGACCCACTTCGTGCTGGTCAGCTCGGGCAGGCCCATGGGTCCTCGGGCGTGCAGCTTCTGGGTGGAGATCCCGACCTCGGCGCCGAAGCCGAACTCGCTGCCGTCGGTGAACCGGGTCGAGGCATTCACCATCACGACCGCGGAGTCGACCTCGGCGAGGAAGCGCTCGGCGTTCAGCAGGTCGTCGGTGACGATCGACTCGGTGTGCTGGGTGGAGTAACGCCGGATGTGTGCGATCGCCTCATCGAGCGAGTCCACGACACCCACCGAGACGTCGAGACTCATGTGCTCCGTGGCCCAGTCCTCGTCCGTGACGGGAACGGAATCGGGGAAGATCGCCCGGGCGCGGGCATCCGCGTGCACCGTCACACCCCCCTCGCGCAGCGCACGCAGCACGGGCGGAAGCAGGCGGGATGCTGCCGCGCTGTGCACGAGAACGGTCTCGACTGCGTTGCACACGCTCGGCCTCTGCACCTTGGCGTTGCGCACTATGTCGACCGCCCACTGCTCGTTGGCGCTCTCGTCGAGCACGATGTGCACGACGCCCGCACCCGTCTCGATCACCGGGACCTTGGACGACTCCACCACCGTGCGGATCAGGTCAGCGCTCCCCCGCGGGATGAGCACGTCGACGCGTCCGCGGGCCTGCATGAGCCGGGTGCCGCCGTCGCGGCCGAACTCGTCGACCGTCTGCACGGCATCCGCGGGGATCCCGACACGAGAGATCGCGCGCCTGATCACGTCGACGAGCACACGGTTGCTCGATTCGGCGGCGCGCCCGCCGCGCAGCACGACAGCGTTGCCGCTCTTCAACGCCAACGCGGCGATGTCGACGGTCACGTTGGGGCGGGCCTCGTAGATCGCTCCGACGACGCCGAACGGCACTCGCACCTGCTGGATGGACACGCCGTTCGGCAGGCGACTGCCCCGCACCGACACGCCGACCGGATCAGCCAGTGCCACGATCTCGCGCACGGCGGTCGCAAGGCCTTCGATCCGCCGCTCATCGAGCATCAGGCGGTCGATGAGTCCTGTCGAGAGGCCGTTCTTGCGACCACGTTCGAGATCATCGGCATTCGCCGTGAGGATGCGCGCACACTCGTCGACGAGGGCCGTCGCGATGGCTTCCAGCGCCGCATTCTTCTGCACGGTGGTTGCGGTCGCCAGCGGAACCGATGCAGCCTTGGCCGCGTCGAGCTTACGATCGAAGACGTCGGCATCGACCGGTGAGGACTCGGTCGTGATCGTGCTGAAGGCCATCCCAGAAGTCTAATCCGGCGGAATCGACGCAGTCCGGGCAGCGATCCGCACGACGCATCTGCCCCACGCGTGCACCGACACCTCGTGCGAGATTCAGGCACCGAGGATGAGCTCACCCACCGACGCTTCCTCGAGCGGGTTCGACCCGATGGCGTGCGCCAGGAGCTCGGCGTCGCCGCCGCCCAGCGGGCAGCATCCCATCCCCATGGAGGTGGCGACCAGCTGCATGGATCCGAGCACGACGCCGACGTTCTTCAAGAGGAGCGAATAGGCGATTCCCTCGTACTTCCACGACAAACGTCGGAAATCGGCGGCGAGGACGACAGCCACCGGGGGCTCGGACTGCAGCACGGCCGCCTTCCCGGCGTCTACGAGCAGCCGGTCGAGGTCCTTCGCGTCGCATGCGACGGCGGTCAGCTCGTGCGCGACCGGATCGTACCGGTAAAGGCCGCGTTCGATTCCTTCGCACGCGCGCACCGCCAGGTAGGCGGTGAGTTCGTACATGCCGCCGGCGGACGGGTACGGCCTGGATGTGGTCTCGTAGTCTCGCGGATCCGTCGAAGCCGGGCGGCTCCCGCGCACTCTCATCGTGCGGAACATCAGCTCCCCCAACTGGGCGACAGTGGGGGCCTCCAGTGTGCGACGCGAAGTGCGGTCTTCCATGGCGCGCGTCAAAGGCACGTCGCCCGCCCGCAGGGCTGCCAGATCCGGACGCGGCAGCTGGATTCGCGTGCCGGATCGGCTCTCTCTCAGGGCCGGCGGCGCCGCGCTGGCTCCGGCGAACCTGAAGGTGGCACCGCGAAGCGCGCCGGCCCTGTCGGCGCGGGAACGGGTGTGCAGGAGAAGATCGTGAAGCTCCCACTGGACGAGAGGTCCGTCGCGGTCTTCGTCGAGCACACCATCGCCGTCCACGTGCCCGAGCAGTCCGGCCTCCAGCAGCGCGGCCACGAGCATCCCGATCGCATCGCCGCCGGACGGCGAATCGAGCAGGAGGCCGACGGACATCGGGGCGGCGCACGACGCCACGGCGGCGGCCGCTGCCGTGCCGACCTCGGCTCTCATGCTCGCGAGCGGGGATTCGAGCACCAGGCGTTCCCTGTCACGGTGCAGGAACGCGAACCGCGACAGCTGCACGCGCACATCCGCATCTTTGCGGAGGACGGCTCGGCTCTCCTGCAGGATCTCGGGGGCCGTCGGCTGGGTCGGGATGAGTTCGGCGAGCAGCTCCCCCCGATCATCGTGCAGGCGGTATCCGAACAGGCATCGTCGATGCGCGCGTCCCATCCACCACAACCATCTGGCCCGCCCGGCCGTCCCTGCGTGTTCGAGCAGGCGGTCGAGCTCGGTCTCGGATGCGGGCCCTTCCAGCAGCCGCCGCACGATCGCGGACTCCGGGGTGCCGGGCTCCGGCATCCTCATGGCCGGGCCCGGCCCGACGAGGAGGTGCTCTCCGGCGCTGGTCTCGCGTTCCTCGCACCGCAGAGCCAGGCGGTATCCGGAACTCACCAGAAGATCCCGATCGGATTGAGATCGGCTTCCGGCGTCGGCGAGTCGAGCCAGCCGAGTCTGACCGGGACGTCGTACAGGCGCCCAGGCGCGAATCGCGACCAGAAGGGCCGGATGCCGGGAACAACGACGCGAGCGACCGGCAGACCGATGTCCGGGCGCGTCTGATCGAGCACGTGCATCGCCATTCCCGCGGCCTCGACGCGTTGCCGGCACAGCGTCACATCGGCAGCGAGATCCGCTCCCGCGAGGCTGGGGTGATCGGCCAGGCGCCAGAGCGGTGCGGCCGCATCGGGCAGCAGATACGGCTGATTGGCCACTGTCGCGTTTCGCATCCAACTCTCCACCTCCCGGTCGACGCCGGCGTCGCGTACCTCCGGGCCGTCCCCGATGGGCGCGAGCTGGTTCAGCTCCGCCAGCGCCCGGAGCACTGCGATCTTCCCGTCGAGGTGAGCGCCGAATCCCATCGTGATGCGCTCTGTGGGGGCGTCGGTGCGACGGGAGAGCGCCGCGATCACCGGGATTCCCAGGTCGGTGGTGATGTCGAGCGCCCAGACGTCGCGCCCGCGTTCATGATAGGTGTCCACGAGGCGGTCGACCCACGGGTCGCCGATCCCGTGCAGGTCTACTGCCGGGCGGCGCAGGCGGTTGTACCACCACAGCGCGACGGCGTCGCGCTCGATGAGCTCCAGCGCGCCCTGCAGGATGGCCTCGGTCAAGGTATTGCCGGCGGCGCACCCGTTGGAGTCTGCGAACACGTTGTCGCCCGGTGCGCGCCAGCCGCCGTAGTAGCAGTACGTCGTCGGCAGGAAGACCTCGCGATCTTCGGTGAGCGACCAGAGCGAGGTCCAGTCGATCGCTGCGTCGGGGTCGAAGCGTCGCGGCACGGAGTTGAACCACGACCCGAGCGCATTGATCGCGTCGGCACCGACGAACTGGGCCTCGCTGTAGAGCATGCAGTGGTTGGGGTCGATTCCGGCATCGCCGAGATCGCGCAGCGACGCGCGGACCCGCCGCTCCTCCCCGGTCGCCATACCCGAGTAGCGTTCGAGTGCTTCGGCGAGCGCACCCGCCCTGGCCTGCTCCGCCGTGGTGCCTTTTCCCGCGGCTCCCGCGCGCAGCGTCCGTCTCAGCTGGAACAGGCTGTTGGGCGGAAGGCCCACGTTGGTGCCCGAGTACCACAGGTGCATCTCCGGGTCAGGCATCGGCCCGGGCTGGAGCCGGCTGACCGCACCCGTGATCGAGCTGACGTGATGACGATACCTGCGATAGGTGGACATCGGCGAGACCGTGCGCGACCCGCCGTCGTCCTGTGCGTTCGCGCGTTCGGGCACAGGTCGAACGGGCACCAATGGGGCTGGCGCGGGGTCACCGCACACGAGGCACTGCGGCCGCCGCACGACGACATGGCGTGCGGCGCTCCAATCTGTGATGTCGAGCTCGGTCAGGGTCGCGGAATCGGTTGGGGCGTCCTCGACCCTGGGCTGCCGCACCCCGCCCAGGATCTTCACGACCTCCATGGCCGCGACACGACCGGCCAACTCTGACGCATCGGGCCGAGTCACGACCGGCATGGTGACGGGGACGGCGTCCGGTAGCGAACTCAGATAGGCGTGAACACGGCGCAGCGACCGTCGACGCACCATCATGCACTCCCAGCACGGCGAGGCACCTGGCCGGAACAGAGGTCCGAGCAGGACGCGGCGTCCGGCCGGCTGCACGAGAAGCCACGGCATGCCCGCGGCCAGCGCGTACCGGTTCACATCGGCCAGCTCCGGCGTTGTTCCGTCTCCGGCCAGCACGAGGAGGAGGTCCGCCTCGAGTCCCGTGAAGTCGCCTCTGCCTGCGTCGACCACGGTGGCATCGGCCGATTTCAGCCCGGCCTCGGCGGCCGCGACCGTCGATTCGGGCACGTCCGAGGTTGCGTAGATGCCCACCCGTCGCCGTTCCACCGCGGCGGGTGCTTCGGCGGAAGCCCCCATGTCATCCCACCACGCCGCCTCCGCGAGTCGGGTCGGGGGTGCGCTCGGCACGAGCATGCCCCGGCGATGAAGGGACTGGATGGCGAAATAGACTTCGGCCGCGGACGACCGCCCCGTCAGCTCGTCGACGAGGTCGTTCGAGTCGCGCGTGCCGTCGATCAAGGGAGCCACGGCCTCGTAGACACTGCCACCCAGAAGAGTGACCTCATCGCCGCGGAGCGCGTACACCCCGTCGCCGGGGACGACTCGCAGCACGACGCGGGGGTCGATGCTCCACTTCGTCCGGCTGTCGCTCATCCCGCCGGTTCCGTGAGTGCCGGCACCTCGCGGCGCCACCGCCGTCTCAGCCATATGTTCCCTTCCTCATCTCCCGTTCGCATTCGCCCGCCGGATCAGGTCAGCTGCCTCCGTGCCTGCGCCGCGAAGGCGCCTCCGTACGCCATGAGTTCGTCGTAGGTGCCCGCCTCCACGACGCGTCCGTGCTCCAGGTAGTAGATGCAGTCGGCGGCCACCACCGTGCTGAGGCGATGCGCGATGATGATCCGCGTCGCCTCGACTCGCGCGAGACTGTCCGCGACCGCTGCTTGAGTGGTGTTGTCCAACGCGCTGGTCGCCTCGTCGAACAGCAGCACCCGGGGGTCGCCCGCCAGGGCTCGCGCGATCAGCAAGCGCTGCCGCTGCCCCCCGGAGATGGTCGATCCGCCCTCCGTGATCGTGGTGTACATTCCCATGGGCATGGCGCGGATGTCCTCCGCCAGTCCGGCGCTCTCGGCGGCCCGCCACGCATCGTCCACCGACACTCCGACCGAGGACCCGGCGATGTTCGACAACATGGTGCCGGGCAGCACATCGGCGGACTGCAGCACGACACCCAGCTGTCGGCGGATCGCGCGGATGTCCAGGCCGTTCAGATCCTGGTCGTCGAAGAAGACGGCCCCGTCCTCGGGTCTCTCGAAGCCCAGCAGCAGGCGACCCAACGTCGACTTGCCTGAACCGGATGGGCCGACCACCGCGACCGAGCTGCCCGCGGGGATCCGGATCGACACGTCGTCGAGCACGAACGGGCCGTCGGCACGGTAGCGGAACGAGACCCCGCTGAACTCGACGTCGCCGCGCAACCGCCCCGGGTCCGTGCCGCCCGCGTCGTCCTCGGTGGGCTGTGCGAACAACGGCGCGATTCTCTGCACGGCCGGTACGGCTCCCAGCACGAGCGATGCGGACCGCGACATGGCAAGCATCGCGAGCGCAACCTGTCCGTACGCGGCGTTCGCCGCCAGGAACGCTGCCGGTGACACCGTCGGCGGCTCGCGGAATCCCACGGCCGCGAACAGCGCCATCGAGGACACCACCGGGAACACGCCGCCGATGACGACCAGCAGGTTCTCCAGCCAGCGCACCGAGTCGCGCAGCGTTCGCTTGTTCGTGAACGCCGCAGCCCACACACCGAATGCACGTTCTTGTGCGCCCGAGGTCTTCAGCTTGCCGACGCCGCTCACGAGCTCGCGCGTCAGGCCGCTCACGGTGCCGCCGGCCGCTTCGACTTCGCGCTGCCGACGCACCTGCATGCGACCGATCACGGCCAGTGTCGCGGCCAGGGCGACCATCAGCACGGTCGCGACGATGCCGAGCTCCACGCTGTAGAACCAGATCAGGGCGAAGCTGAACACCGAGAACACGCCGCCGAGCAGGGAAGCCGCGGTGCCTCCGCTGATCAACTGCAATCCCACGTCGACCGACAGCACCCGGAATGCGAGATCCCCTGCCGAGTACTTCGTGAAGAACGCCGTCGGCATGGCCAGGACCCGGCTCCAGATCGCCGGGCCGAGAAATCGATCCAACCGTCCTCGGATGCGCAGCAAAGCGATCCCCGTCGCCAGCTGGAACAAGGCTGCCGCTGTCGCCGCGACGACGAGCGCGATCGTCAGCTGGAGGAGGAGCGGGCGATTCGATTGCGGAATGACCACCGCCATGATCTGCCCGGTGACCACGGGGACGGCGAGAGCCAGCAGGGACGCGGCGGCGCTGAACAGGACCAGTCTGACGACGTCGACGCGCGTCTCCGCGAAGCTCAGCGAGATGACGTCGCTGAGGCGGAGCGGCCGGTTCGGGAACGGCCGGTGCAGGGCGAAGGCGTGTGGCTCCAACGTCGCTGCGACCCGCTCGTCAACCATGCGGTGCGTGCCATCGGAGGGATCGACGAGACGGTAGCGTTGCACGCCGACCGGCAGAAGGGCGACAGCGTGGTGCCCCTCGGATCGGAACGCGACGAGGGCGCCGCAATCGGATCGCCACCATTCGCGATCCAACGCCACCCGACGGCTCGTCACTCCGCAGCTGCGGGCCAGAAGCGCGATATCGTCACCGGCATCCGCGGGTGTACGTGATGCAGGCATCCGGATGCCCTGCGCCACCGCCACGGCATGGAACGCCGCGGCGACGTTGCTCTCCCCGACGTGCGCCCGAGTGGGGACGCCCACGGGGGCGAGCAGCTCCTGGAGGGCGCGCAGCCCACCGGCGAGTGCCGAGCCGCGGCCCTCCGCTCGCGTGCTGACTCGCTCTCTGTCGCGCCGGCGCGTTCGCTCACGCGATGCCGCGATCGCCATCGACAACACGTGGTCGGGATCGGAGGGAAGCGGCGGCCCCCCGCTGGGCCCGGACGTGCCGTGAGTGGCGTTCAGGTCCTCTGCCAGCCCGTGCAGCCAGCGTGCTCGGTCTTCCGCCGCCGCGCCGGCTGTGCCTGGCTCCTCGACGACGACGCTGTCGGCGGTGCCTACCGCCATCAATCGGTACGCGATGTGGGAGTCGTCGATGCCGAACAACACGTCTCCCGGCCCCACCGAGGCGAGGTGCACACGCGGCATCGCCGGCTCGGACATGCCTTCGACGGCGAACAACTCGATGTCACCCCGCACGACGCGCCAGGCCCGCTCCGTCCCGACCAGCCACAATGGCTCGTTGGCTCCGAGCAGCGACCGAGTTCCCAGTTCCCCGGCGGGTCCGGCATCGCCGGTCATGCGGACACCGTGCCCTGGGCGGAGAACAGAGCGCTGTAGAGGCCCGACCGATCCATCAGCTGCTCGTGGGTGCCGCGTTCGGCGATCGTCCCGTGGTCCATGACGATGATCTCGTCGCAGTCGCGGATGGTGCTCAGCCGGTGGGCGATGATCAGCGTCGTGCAGCCACGTCGACGGAGGTTCCGGTCGATGCGCTCCTCGGTCGACGGATCGAGCGCGCTCGTCGCCTCGTCGAGCACCAAGATCCTCGGTTCCGTGGTGAGGGCGCGTGCGATCTCGAGCCTCTGGCACTCCCCGCCGCTGAAGTTCCTGCCTCCTTCGCGGACGTCGGAGGAATAGCCGCCGGGCCGCACCGCGATCTGCTCGTGAATGCCGGCATCCCTAGCGGCCCGCACGATGTTGGCTTCCGGGACCGAGGCATCCCACATGGTGAGGTTGTCTCGAACGGTTCCCCGGAACAGCGTGGTGGTCTGGTCCACCAGCGCGAGCGAGGTCGTGAGCGTGTCGGGGGTCCAGTCCTGTCGCGGCCGACCGTCGAACAGGATCTCTCCGGACCACGGATGGTAGAGACCCGCGACGAGGCGGGCGATCGTCGACTTGCCGCTCCCCGATCCGCCGACGATGGCGACACGGTGGCCGGGGCGCACCACCAGACTGATGCCGTTCAGCAGCGGCGGCTCGAGCGGGCTGTAGCCGAAGGTGACGTCATGGAGCTCGAGCTGCCCGATCAGTCGCTGCGGATCCTCGAGCTCGAATCCGCCGAGCATCGGGTCGACCGGATTCGCCAGCACATCGTCGAGACGCACGAGGTCACCGCTGATCTCCTGCAGAGTGCCTCCGAGCTGGACGAACCGGCCTATGGGCTCCGAGAACCGAGTCATGAGCAACTGGAAAGCGACCAGAGTGCCGATGCTCATGGTGCCGGCGACGACGTTCATCCCGCCGAGCCCGAGGATCGCCGCCGTAGTCAACGCCGCGAGAAGAGCGGGAACCACCGACAGCGGGAGGGACGCGACGCCGAGACGCTGCTCCCCCGACACGGCTTTCGCGTGCAGCCCTGTAATCCGCTCGAGCACGTCGGACGCGCGTCCAGCGGCCTTGATGGACTCGATGGTGTTCAAAGCGTCCATGGCTCCGCCCATGAGATTGCCACGGTCCTGCAACACGCGCAGGCTTCCGTCACGACGACGTCGGGCGACCAGTTGCAGCACGGCGACGTTGACAGCGGCCGCGGCCAGCCCGATCAAGGCCAGTTGCAGGTCGTAGCCGACGAGCACGATGAAGTAGAAGATCACCACACCCGAGTCGATCAGGGATGCCGCCACCTCGCTCGAGAGCAGCATCGCGACCCGGTCGTTGCGCGGCACCCGTGCCGACACCTCACCGCTGGAGCGCTGGGCGTAGAACGCCACCGGGAGTCTCAGGATGTGCCAGACGAAGACGCCGGAGGAATACAACGACAGCTTGGTCTCCAGACGCATCAGATAGTGCTGCCGCAGCGCGGTGAGCACGACGATCACGACCGCCGCCGCGGCCAGGAAACCGAGCAACGGCCAGACGGCTCCAGGGCGTTCCGCGATCAGCACCTGATCGACGAACGCCTTCGTCATCACGGCTGCGACCAGCCCGGGGACGACGAGACCGAGCCCGGCCAGGACGGCGAACGTCAGGCCCCCCAGAGAGTGCCGAAGCCGCCGTGCCAGCGCGGACAGCACGGCGGGCGGCTCACCCCCTTGTTCGAAGTCGGGTCCGGGCTCGGCTCGAATGACCACACCCGTGAACGAGCGGTCGAACTCGTCTTCGGTGACGGTGCGCGGACCGTGGGCGGGGTCGTTGAGGAACCATCGCCCGGGTGCGTAGCCCTCCACGACGAGGAAGTGATTGAAGTTCCAGTACGCGATCGCCGGCAGGGCGCCGACGCGCAACTGGTCCAGATCCTGCCGGAATCCCTTGGCGACCAGGCCGTAACCGCGTGCGGCCTTGGCGATGTTGCTGGCCTTGACGCCGTCGCGTGAGACGCCGCTGGCGTCGCGCAACTCGTCCAGCGGCACCCATCTACCGAAGTGAGCCAGAAGCATCCGCAAAGAGGCCGCACCGCACTCGGCCACCTCCATCTGCAGCACCGTCGGCGTGCGCACCCGACGTCGACGCGGCACGGTCGTCAGCCGACCGTCGGCACCCGCCCCAGTGCTTCCTGTCATGCTCAGCGCCTCTCCGAGGGGAAGAGCATCGAGACCGGATGGCGCGTCGCCAGGATGATCGTGGCGTTCACCAACGATCCTGCGGTGATCTGGGTGGGGGGGCCGTCGCCGGATGTCCACGCGTATCCCGAGGGCGAGGAGGAGGAGCGAGTCAGAGCCACTTCGATCTGTATGACGGGGTTTCCGCCGATGACTTGGGACGTGAGGTCAGGATTGTTGAGCAGCGCATTCACCCCCGCACGCGTCACCGGATACGAGCCCACCTTCGCCACAGTCCCGAGGAGCAGGCCGTACTGCTCGGACGGAACGGTCGTCACGGAGAGCTGCACCGGCATGCCGGGCTTGATCGGCTGGCTGGAAGCGACGGGCACGAACAGATACGCGTCCATGGGTTCCCCGGATGGTTGCAGCGTCACGATCGGGGCCCCGACTGCGACCTGGTCGCCCGGGTACGCGAGGATCTCGGTCACATGCCCGTCCTGCGTCGCCCGCACCGTCTCCGTTGCGCCCGTCGCCGTTCGTAACTCGGCGACGGGCGCGCCTGCTGTGACCGCATCCCCCTGCGTCACCAGCAGTCTCGTGATATGCCCCGCGTGAATCGCGACCGTGTTCGACGTGCCGAATGACGTGAGCAGTATCCCCGCAGCGGGGAACGTCGATTGAAAGGTCCCGAACAACGCCCATGCGATGAAAGCGACGAGGAGCAGCCCGATCGCCGCGAGCGACACCCAAGCGCGCGGTCGCGTGACTCGAACCGCTGTGTCGAGCTGCTCCGGGCTGGAGAGGCCTGCGAGAGCGTTCGCCCGGAACGGGGTGGCCGCCATCACGGCAGGCACTCCGAGTCCCAGTCCCTACAGCGAGAATCCGCCCTCCTTGGTTCCGCAGCACATGGTGGTGCACATGCCGCCGGAGACCGTGTCCAGATCCTCGTCGGAGAGCTCGGTAGGGCGCGCGGGCAGCACAAGGTGGATCACGTCGTCGGTGTCTTCCACGATGACGACCCGTTTGCCCTCGGGAACCTGGAATCCGGCGTCGTCGGCCAAGGTCCCCGTCGGGTCGGCGAGCAGCTTTGCGCGGTAGTCGGGGTCACCCCAGCTGTGGGCGATGACCTGGGCGAAGACCGTGTTCCGGTCGTACTGGTCTGACATCGTGTTCTCCTTCGCGCACCGGTTGGGCACCCTGCGTGCCCTACGCTGCTCCCACACTGCCGGAGACGATCCCGTCCGACCACCGACCTACGTCCTGTCTTCGCCACGTGATCACCGCTTCACCGGGCGGATGGCGCCGATCGAGCCCTATGCTGAGCCGCATGGCGCTGGAGAGGATGCCGGAGTCGCCACTGGTGCGCTCGCTGCATCGCTCGTTCGCGGTCATCACCGTCGCAGGCATCCTTCTCGGAGTGTTCTTTCTGGCTCTCGTGCACCCGGACCCGGGCACCCTGTGGATGTACACCCTCCCCGTGGTCGTGTTCTGGATGTTCTCCGCCTGCGGGTTGCTCGCGTGGTACCGACGGCCGCGAAACGGCATGGGGCCACTGCTCGTTGCGGGCGGCTTCGCCACGCTGTTGGGATCCCTGGGCGATCTGCAGGTTCCGGTGCTGGTCGCCGTGGGTGCGGTGACCGCGACCAGCGTGTTCGCGGTGACCTTCCACCTTCTGCTGGCGTTCCCCACCGGCCGCCTCGTCGGCCAGGCATCCAAGCTGACGGTCGCGGCAGGCTACGTGGTCTCACTGGTGTTGCAGGCGCCGCTCTACCTGTTCAGCCCCACCCGATTCCCTGGGGCCTGGGTACTCGCCGACCGGCCCGACTGGGTGGCGATCGGCGAGTGGGTGCAGCGCGCGGGCGGTCTCGCCGTGACGCTCGCGACCGTGGTGATCCTCGTCGGACATCTGCGGCGAGGCAACCGACAGCAGCAACAGGTGATGATCCCGCTGTACAGCTACGCGATCTTCACGGTGCTGTTCGAGTCGTTGTCCGGAACGCTGTGGGATCTGCTGATGCCTCAGATGCCCGAGCTTCGCGGGGTCGTCCAGATGGCTGTGCTGGCCGGCGTTCCCATCGCCTTCGCCCTCAGCGTGCTGCGCGGAGGGTTCGCCCAGACCAGCGAACTCGAGGAACTGGGCGGCTGGCTTGGTTCTGCGGACACCACGCGTCCGGCCATCACCCAGGCCGTGGCCCGCGTGCTCGGCGACTCGAGCTTGAGAGTGCTCTTCTGGATCGACGAGCACGGCGCGTTCGCCGATGCCGATGGCCGGCCGGCCGCCCTCGAACCGGCACCGTCGCGGGGCCGGGCCGAGATCGTGCTGCATGGCAGACCCGTTGGCGCGCTCGACTACGACTCCACGCTCGTCGACGACCCTCAGCTTGCGAAGATGGCCGCCCGTGTCGTCGCCATCGCCGTGGACCGCGACCGGCTCATGATAGAGCTGCGGGCCAGCCGCGACGCACTGTACCGATCCCGGTTCCGCATCGTGGAGGCCGAGGACGAGGGGCGCCGCCGACTCGCCCTGGACCTGCACGACGGCCTGCAGGTGCAGCTCGTGCTCCTGGCCGTGAAGGCGGGTCAGTTGGCGCGGTCGCATTCCGTGGCGGAGGGCCTCGCTCGGCAGGCGGAAGCACTGCGACAGGACATCGACGGGGCTGCGGAGAGCCTCCGAAGGTTCGTGCACTCTGTCATGCCTGCCCCCCTGATCGGACAGGGTCTGCCTGCGGCGACCGAGGACCTCGTGGACCGCATGCCGCTGCCGACCAGTCTTGAGATCACGATCGACGATCTCGCCCTGCCTAAGCCGATCGAAAGCACCGCGTATTTCGTCATCGCCGAAGGCCTGGCGAACGCGCTCAAACACGCCGCGGCATCCGCGTGCGGAGTCCGCCTGACGCGCAGTGACGATCGGCTCGTCGTCGAGGTGGCGGATGACGGGGTCGGTGGCGCATCCCTGTCCAATGGCACCGGACTGCGTGGTCTCGCCGATCGTGTCGACACGCTCGGGGGCACGATCCACGTCGAGAGCCAACCGGGGACGGGCACCCTGCTCAGGGCGGAGTTGCCATGCGGCTCGTGATCGCCGAGGACGAAACGCTGCTGCGTCGCGGCTTGCGTCTCGTGCTGGAAAGCGAGGGCTTCACCATCGAATCCGCGATGGGCGACGCGGTCGGCCTCCTGAACGAAGTGGCGCAACTGCGTCCCGACCTCGTCGTGACCGACATCCGGATGCCGCCCACCCACACCGACGAGGGCCTGGTCGCAGCCTTGCGCATCAAGAAGCAGTTCCCCGACGTGGCGGTCATCGTGCTGTCGCAGTACGTGCAACGTCTCCACGTGCGGCAGCTGATGGAAGCTGCAGGAGGCAAGGTGGGCTACCTGCTCAAACAGCGCATCGGCGATGTCGACGCGTTCTGCCGGGCGCTGCGCCGGGTCGCTGCGGGCGGCGTCGCCTTCGACCCCGAGGTGATCGCGGTCATGGTCGCCCGCGCCCAGGTGGGCGACGACGGTGTGCGCAGCCTCACACCGCGGCAGCGCGCCGTGCTCGCGCTCATGGCCGAGGGACGAAGCAACGCCGGCATCGCCACCCGGCTCACCCTCACCGAGAAGTCGGTCGTGCAGCACGTGTCGAACATCTACGACACGCTGGGCCTCCCTGTGGACTCCGACGACCACAGGCGGGTGCTCGCCGTCGTGCGATACCTCGCGCAGTGACGGCACCACCGCCTCGCCTCCTCGAGCCTTCGCGTGAAGGAGGGCGCATCCGTTGACACGGGAACGAACTCGAGCGCGCTCGGGGGCACATGTTCATGCGGCGAGTGCGCTCCGAGCCGACGGCGTCCGTCAGTCCGGGATCGCGTCGGCCGCGGGCATCCGTTCGGCGTGTTCATGCGGAGCGAACCAGGTGCCCACCATCTCACCAGACAGGGCGGCCGACACCAGCCTCGTCGACGTGAGCAGCACTGCGCTTCCCGCCTCGGCGGCGTGGCGGGCAGCAGAGACCTTCGTGATCGCTCCCCCGGTGCCGACACCGGCAAGCCCGGACGCTCCGATCTCTACGCCCTCCAGTTCGTCTCCGGCCGCGACGTGGCCGATAGGCTCGGCCCCTGGCTCGTGCGGCGGCCTCGTGTAGAGGGCGTCGACGTCCGAGAGCAAGACGAGGAGATCCGCGCCGATCAGTGTCGCCACGAGCGCCGCGAGGCGGTCGTTGTCACCGAACCGGATCTCGTGCGTCGCCACCGTGTCGTTCTCGTTCACGATGGGAAGGATGCGCAGATCGAGCAGTCGCTCCATCGCGCGGCGTGCGTTGGAGCGGTGCGTCGGATTCTCCAGGTCACCGGCGGTGAGAAGCACCTGCCCGGCGACGATGTCATACCGATCGAGGCTGTCCTGGTAGCGGTAGATCAGCACATTCTGTCCGACGGCGGCGGCGGCCTGCTGTGTGGCGAGGTCGTTCGGGCGCCCGTCCAGGGCCAGGTACGGGATGCCTGTGGCGATGGCTCCCGACGACACCAGCACGAGCTGCACGCCGCGGCCGTGCGCGGCGGCGAGGGCATCGACGAGCGGACCGATCTGGTGCGCGTTCTCGCCGCTGATCGACGAGGAGCCCACTTTCACCACGATGCGCCGTGCCGCGGGCACCAGCGAGCGGTCCGTGATCACCATCGGGTTACGCGTTCTCCTCGTCGTCGCGCCAGAGACCGGCCTCGCGCTCTCGCACGAGCTCAGCGCGCGCCTCAGCCTTCGCATCCATGCGCTCGTGGTACTCCTCGCGGCGCTGGCCGCGGGTGGGCCGGTGATTGGGGTCGAGACGGGCATCCGTTCCACGCGGGGAGTTCACCAGCTCGGCGGTCGAGGTGAGCGTCGGCTCCCAGTCGAAGACCACACCATCGTTGCCGCCGATCACGACGGTGGATCCGGCGACGGCTCCAACCTTGACGAGTTGGTCCTCGACGCCGAGCTTCGCCAGCCGGTCCGCGAGGAATCCGACGGCCTCATCGTTCGAGAAGTCGGTCTGAGCCACCCAACGCTCCGGCTTGACGCCGAGAATGCGGTACACCAGCCCGTCCGACCCGCCTTCGACTCGCACCGTGTATCCCGCCTCATCGACCGCCCGCGGACGGATGACAATGCGCGGCTTCACCTCGGCGCTTGCGGCGGCGCGCTTCCGTGCGTCCTCGACCACTTCAGCGAGCGCGAACGAGAGCGCCCGCAATCCCTGATGACTCACGGTGGAGATCTCGAACACGCGGTAGCCGCGCGCCTCGAGATCACGATGGACGAAGTCGGCGAGCTCGGCGGCGTCCGGCACGTCGATCTTGTTCAGCGCGATGAGCTGCGGCCGCTCGAGCAGCGGGATCTGCCCCTGCGGCACCGGGTAGGCGGCGAGTTCGGCGAGGATGACCTCGAGGTCGCTGATCGGGTCGCGGCCGGGCTCCAGAGTGGCGCAGTCGAGCACGTGCAGCAGCGCGCTGCAGCGCTCGACATGCCGAAGGAACTCCAGCCCGAGGCCCTTGCCCTCGCTCGCACCCTCGATGAGCCCGGGCACGTCGGCGATCGTGTACCGCACCTCTCCTGCCTGCACGACACCGAGGTTCGGGTGGAGCGTGGTGAAGGGGTAGTCCGCGATCTTCGGTTTGGCCGCGGACAGCGCGGCGACCAGGCTGGACTTGCCCGCCGATGGGAACCCGACGAGCGCCACGTCGGCGACCGTCTTCAGCTCGAGGACGATGTCGCCCTCCCACCCTGGCGTGCCGAGCAGCGCGAAACCCGGTGCCTTGCGCTTGAGCGAAGCGAGAGCAGCGTTGCCCGAGCCGCCAAGGCCGCCGGGGGCCACGACGAAACGCATTCCGGGTTGGTCGAGATCGACGAGCAATGCGCCTGCGGCATCCTTGACAACGGTCCCGACCGGTACAGCCAGTTCGAGATCGCTACCGGAGGCGCCGCTGCGGTTGTCGCCCATGCCGAAGCCGCCGTTTTCGGACGAGCGGTGCGGGTGCCTGTGGTATGCGAGCAGCGTTGTGGCACCCGCGTCGGTGACGAGCGCGATGTCGCCGCCGTGGCCGCCGTTGCCTCCGTCGGGGCCGGCCAGGGGTTTGAACTTCTCCCGACGCACCGAGACGCAGCCGTTGCCGCCGTGACCGGCCCGCAAGTGCAACGTCACGGTGTCGACGAACGTCGCCATGATGCTCCTCTCGCCCTTTTACGGGCCTTCACCGGGTGGATGCCCGTTCGATGGGGAACGGGCACGCTGTACAAACACGGATGGGCGGGCACGAGGCCCGCCCATCGGCTGTGTTCGTCACAGGAAGAATCAGTATTCGCGCTTCGCGCTCCGACCGACTCCACCGGCGGGGCAGAGCCGCGTGTGCGTGCTCTGCTCTCGCCTGAGTCGTCAGCCGGCCGCCACCACGTTGACGACCTTGCGGCCGCCCTTGGTTCCGAACTCGACCGCGCCCGGTTCGAGCGCGAAGAGCGTGTCATCGCCACCCCGACCGACGTTCGCTCCCGGGTGGAAGTGCGTGCCGCGCTGCCGGACGATGATCTCGCCCGCATTCACGACCTGGCCGCCGAAGCGCTTGACGCCGAGACGCTGCGCGTTCGAGTCGCGACCATTGCGAGTGGAGCTTGCTCCCTTTTTGTGTGCCATGAGTGTCTCTCCTCGCGCTGCTTACTTGATGCCGGTGACCTTGACGCGCGTGAGCTCCTGGCGATGGCCCTGGCGCTTCTTGTACCCGGTCTTGTTCTTGAACTTCTGGATCACGATCTTGGGGCCGCGGAGGTCTCCGAGCACCTCGGCGGTGACTTTGACCTTGGCCAGTGACTCCGCGTCGCTGGTGATCGTGTCACCGTCGACGAGGAGCACTGCGGGCAACTCGATGGTGCCGTTCTCGCCGGCCTTGACGCGGTCCATCGTGACGATGGTGCCGACCTCGACCTTCTCCTGCCGACCGCCGGCGCGCACAACTGCGTAAACCACTACTCGTACCTATCTGATGAGGGGCGGAAAAGCCCCAGACTGACGTTGATTTTCGCTGGTCACGCCCCCAAGCGGGAGAAGGGTTCGAGCCAGAAAACGAAAGAGTGCTGGCCGCGATAAGTCGACACGCACCAACGGTCGAGCCTACCAGACCGAGGAAAGCCGCTCAAACCGAGCGCCGGGATCCGATGGGCTCCGAGGGACGGCCGCAGTCAGGGGCGGCCGCCGGTCGCCGCCGTAGACTCGCCCCCATGGCGATCCTGATCGACACCCCGATGTGGCCGAATCACGGGACGCTCTGGTCTCATCTGGTCAGCGACGCCTCGTTGGATGAACTGCACGTGTTCGCGCAGGCGAACGGCGTGCCGGAACGGTCATTCGACCTGGATCACTATGACGTTCCCGCTGAGCGCCACGCCGAACTCGTGCGAACGGGCGCGTTGCCCGTGTCGAACCGAGAACTCGTGGTGCGGCTGAGGGCCAGCGGTCTTCGCGTCACCCAGGCTGAGCGCCGCGGGACCGCGGAAGCAGGCCGCAACCGGCGCTGACGCACTCAGCACGCCGTGCCTGCCGAGCGGCTCCCGCCCGATCAGCCGGCCTGGGAATCGTCGTTCCGAGGCGCGACAGTACCGCCGGTCAGACCGGTGGTCGTCACGCGCCGGCGCGAACGCCCTTGGCCGGGCTGTTTCGGCTCCGGAAGTGCATCGAGCACAGAACCCAGGATCTCCTGCGCTTGCACGCGATCCACTCGCGCCTTCTGCTCGGCGTGTGCGGCGACGGGAATGTCCAGGATCGACAGCGCCGTGTCCCCTTCGGTCGCAACGGGCACCTCGGTCCGCGCACCCGCGGATGCGTCGGGTGTCGCCTCGTCGGCCGCCCGACGCGTACCACGACCGCGGTTGCCTCGGCGCCCGCGCGGGGCATCCTGCTTCTCCCCCTGCGCGACGTCGGCGGTACCTGACGTCGGCGCCTGCGACTCGGCCGCGTGCTTCGGTCCCGCGGACCCCGCCTCCCACTCTCCCTGCGCCGGGCTGCTCTCGACAACGCCGGCCTGGGCCGCAGCGAGCGCGTCGGACTCTGCGACGGTGCCCGGGGCATCCGTCGACCCGTCCTGATGCGTGTGCAGGGTGCTGGCCGCGATCTGAGCGAGCGCGTTCTTCGCGTCGTCGGTGATGGCGTGCGTACCCGCGTGCGTGCTCGGTCCGCCGTTCCCGTTCAACGGTGCCGCCGCCGACGAGCCGCCGTTCTTTCCCCCGCGGCGACGTTCAGGAGGCTGCGGGACGCGGTGTCGGGTGACCGGATCGTGGTGCACGATGACTCCCCGACCGGCGCAGACCTCGCACGGCTCGCTGAACGTCTCGAGAAGGCCGAGACCGAGCTTCTTGCGGGTCATCTGTACGAGCCCGAGCGATGTCACCTCGGCCACCTGGTGCTTGGTGCGGTCCCTGCTGAGGCACTCGATGAGCCGGCGCAGCACGAGGTCGCGGTTGGACTCGAGGACCATGTCGATGAAATCGACGACGATGATGCCGCCGATGTCACGCAGCCGCAGCTGCCGCACGATCTCCTCCGCCGCCTCGAGGTTGTTCTTCGTGACGGTCTCCTCGAGGTTTCCCCCCGAGCCCACGAACTTGCCCGTGTTGACGTCGATCACGGTCATCGCCTCGGTGCGGTCGATGACGAGTGAGCCCCCGGAGGGCAGCCACACCTTGCGATCCAGAGCCTTCTCGATCTGCTCCGTGATGCGGAACTCGTCGAACGCGTCGCGCGATCCGTCGTAGGGCTGAACGCGGTCGAGCAGGTCCGGAGCCACCTGGCGAAGGTAGTTCTCGATCGTCTGACGCGCGTCGTCGCCCGCGATGATCAGCTTCTGGAAGTCCTCGTTGAAGACATCCCGCACGATCTTGATCAGGAGGTCGGGTTCACTGTGCAGCAGCGCCGGCGCCTGCACGGCCTCGGTCTGCTTCAAGATGTCCGCCCACTGCGACGTGAGTCGATTGACGTCGACCGTGAGCTGCTCCTGCGTGGCACCCTCCGCGGCCGTACGCACGATGACACCGGTGTTCTCGGGGAGCACCTCCTTGAGGATCTTCTTGAGCCTGGCCCGCTCGGTGTCGGGGAGCTTGCGGCTGATGCCGTTCATCGAGCCGTTCGGCACGTACACCAAGTAGCGGCCGGGCAGGCTGATCTGGCTCGTCAGCCGTGCACCCTTATGTCCGACCGGATCCTTGGTCACCTGCACCAGCACCTTGTCGCCGGGCTTGAGCGCGAGCTCGATCCGCCGCGGCTGGTTGCCGGTCTCCGCGGCGTCCCAGTCCACCTCGCCGGAGTACAGCACAGCGTTGCGCCCGCGTCCGATATCGACGAACGCGGCCTCCATGCTGGGCAGCACATTCTGCACGCGACCCAGGTAGACGTTGCCGATCAACGACGCTTCCTGCGAGCGTGCGACATAGTGCTCGACGAGCACCCCGTCTTCGAGCACGCCGATCTGAATGCGCCCGGCCTTGGAGCGCACGACCATCTGGCGGTCGACGGCCTCACGGCGTGCAAGGAACTCCGCCTCCGTGATGACCGGACGCCGACGACCGGCATCGCGCCCATCGCGGCGGCGCTGCTTCTTGGCTTCGAGTCGAGTCGAGCCCTTGACCTTCTGCGGCTCGGTGATGAGTTCGGGTTCGCGCTGGCGCTTGGCACCATCGTCGACACCGTCACCGGATGCTCCGCGCCGGCGGGTGCGCCGGCGTGAGGTCGAGACCTCCTCGCGCTCCTGCACATCGACACTCTCAGCGACGGGCAGCGGTGGAAGCACCGGCGGCGCCTGGAACAGCAGCGCAGTGCTCGGCAGACCTGGCGCTTGGGCCATGTGCGCCGTGGTCCCGGATGCACGGGCATCCTGTACCGCGGGGTAAGGAGCGGATGCCTCCGCACGCAACCGCTCGTCGCTCTCGACGACGAACTGACCGGTGGTCGCCGGTGCGGGCTCTGCGCCGGGCTGCGGCTCCTGCTGATCGGCCGCAGGTATTGTTCCTGTCCCGTCGGTCGACACCGGTGCGGCCGTATCCGCCGCGGCGGGTTGCTGCACCTCGGCCTTGCGGCCTACACGACGACCGCCGAAGAAGCGACTGCGCTTGCGCTGCTGGCCGCCCTCCGCGTTTCGTGCTCCCGATTCATCCCATGCATTCTGATCGTTCTCCACCATCGCTGGTGCGCTCCTCGACCGCATGGCGCACGCGCGCGCCCGATACGGCTGTACTCGTGCGGGCGGCGCCTGAAGCGCTCGTCCGCCAATCCTCGGCTCTGCGTGCGAAGGGGTGCGCGATGGACGCTGCGCTTCGTGGCGCGCTGTCCGCTGCACTCGTCTTCGTTCGCCCGTCCCTGTCTCTCACGTGGTCTGCACTGTCTTCTCGTCCGGTCGCGCGCGACCGGACTTCCGGGCATCCGACCTTTCAGCGGTGCCCGAAAAAGCTTGTTCATCTCCGCGCGGACGGTGTCCGCACGGCTGCCTGCCATTATCGCACGCCCACCGTGGAGGGCCGTTCACGGCCGGGAAGAGCTCGCGTGTCGCTCTGCCATAATGCGATGGTGTCGCTCGACTCCCCCACCGAAACCAAGCGGCCCATCGGGCTTGCGATCTTTCTCATCGTCGCCGGCGTGATCGGGTGGTTCGCCGCCTTCGCACTCACGCTCGACAAGTTCACGCTCCTGCAGCATCCGAGCGCTCAGCTGACCTGCAACATCAACCCTCTCGTCGGATGTGGCAAGAACCTCGACTCATGGCAGGGTTCTGTGCTCGGTTTTCCGAACCCGATCATCGGGGTGGCATGCTGGGCGGCACCGATAGCGGTAGGGGTCGCCATCCTCGCCGGCGCGCGGTTCCGACGCTGGTTCTGGATGCTCTTCAACCTCGGTGTGCTCGGCGCGATCGTGCTCGTGATCTTCCTGATCTACTCGAGCCTTTACGACCTCTACGTGCTCTGCCCCTACTGCATGATCACGTGGACCGTGACCATTCCGACGTTCTGGGCCGTGACGTTCTACAACCTCAAAGAGGGGAATATCCCGACCAGCGCGAGGGTGCGCGCCTTCTTCGCCTCCGCGTACACCTGGATCCCGCTCATCACGCTCGTCAGCTACGTGATCGTCGCGGTCTTCGCGCAGATCCAGGTGCAGTGGATCCCCAACGCCTTCCGCTGAGTTGTCTTGCGCGCCGATCCCCGCCCGGCGCGCCGCAGTCAGCCGACCACGCGGCGGGGATCGATGCGGCGTACGCGCCTCCGCATCGGCTGGCGTGTCGCCTACACCAGATGGCTGGCTAGTGTCACGCGACACCATCCAGTCCCTTGAAAGTCAGAACCAGAGGGCGAGTTCCCGACTCGCTGATTCCGGGGAGTCTGAGCCGTGCACGAGATTCTGCTGGACAGGCAGTCCCCAATCACGGGCGAGATCGCCTCGGATGGTCCCGGGAGCGGCGCCTGTAGGGTCGGTTGCGCCGGCGAGCATTCGGAATCCCTCGATGACCCGGTTCCCCGCAACGCGAATGGCCACGATCGGGCCCGACTCCATGAACTCGACGAGCGGCTGAAAGAACGGCTTGCCCTGGTGCTCCTCGTAGTGCTGCGTCAGCAGCTCGCGATGCGCTTCCACCAGCTTGATGTCCACGAGCGCGTAACCTTTCGCTTCGATCCTTCTCAGAATCTCCCCGGTCAGTCCGCGGGCGACACCGTCGGGCTTCACGAGCACGAGGGTCTCTTCGATGGTGGTCATTCGTTCTCCTGTTCAGTGGATTCGGACTGTTCGGACCGGGCTGCGCGGAACGCTGCGTTGCGTCGGTCGAGCCGCGCGCCCGCGATCATCGCGTACGCCCAGATGGCGGTGAAGATCACGCCGACGATGAAGAGCATGCCGACGAGGAATCCGGAGGCGATAACGCCGAACTGGATGAGCCAGCCCAGCCAGTAGCCGACGCGGAACCTCAGCAGCAGGATCGCCACGATCATGAGCACGATGAACACCGCGCCGCCGCCGAGCGCCTGCGCAGAAGGCACGGTGTGCAGGCCGAAGACGACGAGCGCACCGAGGAAGACGACGACCAGCTCGAAGCCGAGCACGATCGAGCCGAGGCTCTCCTGGGCGGAACGCTCCCGGCGTGGGCGGTGCGGGCGCGCAGAGGTGCTGCCGGTCATCGTCCGCTCCACTTCCTCAGGCGGATCTCGGCCGCGCTCATTCGGCCGAAGCCTTCCAGTCGCGTTCGGCAGCAAGCGCCAGCGCCTCGCCGATCAGCGCGATCGATCCGGTGACCACGACGGCACGGCGCGGATCGGATGCCGCCCATTGCCTGGCCGCCTCGATCGCATCGGCGAGATCGTGGTGCGCTTCCGCGTGCTCGTGCGTCCACTCCTCGACGTGGTCGGCGAGCTCGGACGACGAGGTTGAGCGCTCCGAATGCGACTGTGTCACGAAAGTGCGCGCGGCGAGCGGGGCGAGCGCCTCGACGATGCCGTGCGCATCCTTGTCGCGAAGGATGCCCAGCACGAACCCGATCTCGTCGAAGTCGAAGAACTCCGGCAGCGCTCTGGCCAAAGTGAGTGCGCCGGCGGGATTGTGGGCGGCATCCACCAGCACCGTCGGGTCCGTCCCGATGAGCTGGAGCCTGCCGGGCGAGGTGACCGAGGCGAACGCCTCTGCGAGCAGCGGACCGCGCAACGGCTCGTCCGCGTCGCCGAGGAATGTCTCCACCGCAGCGACGGCGACCGCCGCGTTCTGGGCCTGGTGCGCGCCGTACAGCGGCAGGAACAGGTCGGAGTAGGTCTCGGCGCGGCCCCGGATCGTGACCAGCTGGCCACCTACGGCTACGGCATCGCTCTGCACGTCGAAGTCGACCGGCTGGAAGGCGATCGAGGCTTCGCGAAGCTCCGCCGCACGCATCAGCTCTCGCGTGGCATCCTCCACCTGTGCGGCGCTCACGACCGCGGCCGACGGCTTGATGATGCCGCTCTTGGTGCGGGCGATCTCCGATACGGTCGAGCCCAGCCGGTCCGTGTGGTCCAACGAGATCGGTGTGAAGACTGCCACCTGGCCGTCGCCCACGTTCGTGGAGTCCCATTCCCCGCCCATGCCGACCTCGATCACGGCGACGTCGACCGGCGCGTCGGCGAAGCAGGCGAACGCGAGCACGGTGATGACCTCGAAGAACGTGAGGCGCTGCTCGCCCTGTTCTGCCAACTCCGCATCGGCCATCTGCACGTACGGTGCTACGTCGTCCCAGTTGCGTGCCAGCGCCTCGTCGGTGATGGGTTCCCCGTCGATCATGAACCGCTCATTGAACCGCAGCAGGTGCGGACTGGTGAAGAGTCCGACCCGCAACCCGTATGCCCGCAGAATGCTCTCGATGATGCGACTCGTCGACGTCTTGCCGTTCGTACCGGTCACGTGAATGATCGGATATGCGCGCTGAGGGTCTCCCAGCAGCTCGACGGTACGCCTGGTCGGCCTCAGCCTCGGGCGCGGGCTTCCCTCGCCCAGCCGGGTGAGCAGCGTTTCGTAGACCGCGTCGGCGGCCTCACGGTACTCGTCATCCGTCAGATCTGTCACTGAACCTTCTCCAAGCTCACCAATAGCGCTGACCCTGCGCCGACGGGGGTGGCCTCCGGCGTCTCTGCCACTGCGTCGTCCACGTCGACATCGAGTTCGACGGCGAGCGTCTCCGCGCTCACGAACTCCGCGTGCGTACGCACCGCGGCCGCGCCCGCCGTGTCGAGCACGAGCCGCAGCCGGATACGATCGCTCACCTCGAGCCCTGCCTGCTTGCGGCTCTCCTGCACGGCGCGTACGGCATCCCTGGCCAGCCCCTCGACCTCGAGCGCCTCGTCGGTCGTCGTGTCGAGCAGCACGAACCCCGCGCCGGGAAGCAGCGCGAGCGCGCGCCCCGCCTCGACGGCGTCCGAAGTCTCGAGCACGAGCTCGTACTCGCCGTCCTGCAACCCAATGCCGCCCACTGTCACGACGCCATCGGCTTCGGTCCAGTCGCCCTCACGGGCCGCGCGGATCGCCGCCTGCACGTTCTTGCCGAGCCGCGGCCCCGCCGCCCGCGCGTTCACAGTGAGGCGCTTGCTCACGCCATACTCCGCGGGGCTCTGCTCCGTCAACTCGACGAGTCGCACGCGTTTCACGTTGAGCTCGTCCCGCAGGATTCCCTCGAACGGCTCGAGCGAACCGGCGGCGTCGGTCACGACCGTCAGGTCGGCCAGCGGCAATCGCACGCGGAGTCCGGCGGCCTTCCGCAGCGACAACGCGACCGAGCTCACCTGCCGTACCCGGTCCATAGCGGTCACGAGCGCCTGATCGGCAGGGAACTCCGCGGCATCCGGCCAGTCGGCGAGATGCACGCTTCGTCCGCCGGTGAGCCCCTTCCAGATGCGCTCCGTGACGAGGGGAAGCAACGGGGCGGCGACCCGGGTCAGCGTCTCGAGCACGGTGTACAGCGTGTCGAACGCCTCAGCGTTGCCACCATCGGGAGTGACACCCTCCCAGAACCTGTCCCGCGAGCGCCGCACGTACCAGTTCGTCAGCACGTCGGCGAAGTCGCGGATCTTGGCCGCAGCGAGCGTCGAGTCGAAGTTCTCGAGGTCGCGCGTGACGGCATCCACCAGCTCCCGCGTCTTGGCGAGCAGGTAACGGTCGAGAACGTCGGGCGAGTCCGTGCGCCGGCTCGCCTCATAGCCTTTGGCGGTCCCGCTGAGCGGTGTCGAAGCGGTCCCGCTGAGCGATGTCGAAGCGGTCCCGCTGAGCGGTGTCGAAGCGTTGGCATAGAGCGAGAAGAAGTACCAGGTGCTCCACAGCGGGAGCAGCGCCTCGCGCACTCCCTGCCGGATGCCCTCCTCCGTGACGACCAGGTTGCCGCCGCGCAACACGGACGACGACATCAGGAACCAGCGCATCGCATCCGAGCCATCACGGTCGAACACCTCGGCGACGTCGGGGTAGTTGCGGAGCGACTTCGACATCTTCTGTCCGTCGCTGCCCAGCACGATCCCGTGGCTGACGACCCGCTTGAACGCCGGCCGATCGAAAAGGGCCGTGCTCAGCACGTGCATGAGGTAGAACCAGCCACGGGTCTGCCCGATGTACTCGACGATGAAGTCCGCTGGGCTGTGCGCTTGGAACCAGTCCTGGTTCTCGAACGGATAGTGCACCTGCGCGTAGGGCATCGAGCCGGAGTCGAACCACACATCGAACACGTCCGGGATGCGCCGCATCGTCGATCGACCGGTCGGATCGTCCGGGTTCGGCCGCGTCAGCTCGTCGATGTACGGGCGGTGCAGGTCCGGCTCGCCGTGTGCGTTCAACGGCAGTCGGCCGAAGTCGCGTTCCAGGTCGGCCAGCGACCCGTAGACGTCGATCCGCGGGTACGCGGGGTCGTCGCTCTTCCACACCGGGATGGGCGACCCGAAGTACCGGTTGCGGCTCACCGACCAATCGCGTGCGCCGGAGAGCCATTTGCCGAACTGGCCGTCTTTGACGTTCTCCGGCACCCACTCGATCTGCTGGTTGAGCTGCAGCATGCGGTCCCGGAACGCTGGAACCCGCACGAACCAACTCGACACAGCCTTGTAGATCAGCGGGTTTCGGCAGCGCCAGCAGTGTGGGTAGCTGTGCTCGTAGGACGCCTGCCGCAGCAGCCGTCCCATCGCCTTCAGCGCGTGGGTCAACGGCTTGTTCGCGTCGAAGACCTGCAGTCCCGCGACCTCGGTCACCTCCGGCAGGAATCGGCCGCCCTCGTCGACGGAGACGACGACGGGGATATCCGCAGTGGCGCAGACGCGCTGGTCATCCTCGCCGTATGCCGGCGCCTGATGCACGACGCCGGTTCCCTCATCGGTGCTGACGTAGTCGTCCACCAGGAACTGCCAGGCGTTCTGCGTGCCGTACTTCTCGGCATCCGCGTAGTAGTCCCACAACCGGTCGTACTGCACGCCGGCCAGCTCGGAGCCGGTGACAGTACGCGTGACGGCGGCACGGGCATCCTCTGCCGTCTCGTAGCCGAGGTCTTTCGCGTAGGAGCCGATCAGGTCGAAAGCCAGCAGGTACTCCGCCCCGAGCACGGTGACGTCGCCAAGACCGGGCGCTGTGCCCTCCCGCTCCACCTCCGCATCAGGCGTGCCGTTCGGGCCGGCAGGAACGACCGCATACTCGATCTGCGGGCCGACCGCCAGCGCCTCGTTCGTGGGAAGCGTCCACGGCGTCGTCGTCCAGGCCAGTGCACGGACCGCGGTCAGGCCCAGAGCCTCCGCCTTCTCCCCCACCAGCGGGAATGTGACGGTGACGGTCTGGTCCTGACGCATCTTGTAGACGTCGTCGTCCATGCGCAGTTCGTGGTTCGACAGCGGCGTCTGGTCGCGCCAGCAGTACGGCAGCACGCGATAGCCCTCGTAGGCCAGTTCCTTCTCATGCAGCTGCTTGAAGGCCCAGAGCACCGACTCCATGAACGTGATGTCGAGCGTCTTGTAGTCGTTGTCGAAGTCCACCCAGCGCGCTTGGCGGGTGACGTATTCACGCCACTCCCGGGTGTACTTCAGAACGGATGCCCGCGCCGCAGCATTGAACGCCGCAATGCCCATCTCTTCGATCTGGCTCTTGTCGGTGATGCCGAGCTGACGTTCGGCTTCTAGCTCGGCCGGCAGGCCGTGCGTGTCCCAGCCGAATCGGCGGTGCACCTGCTTGCCGCGCATCGTCTGGAACCGCGGGAAGACGTCCTTCGCATACCCGGTGAGCAGGTGGCCGTAGTGCGGAAGCCCGTTCGCGAACGGGGGGCCGTCGTAGAACACCCACTCCGGTGCGCCCTCCCGCTGGTCGACGGATGCCCGGAAGGTGTCGTCGCGCTTCCAGAATGCGAGCACGTCCTCCTCGATCTGCGGAAACCGCGGAGAGGGCGTGATGGAGTCAGTGAAGGAGTCGGACTGCGCATCGGGACGAGAAGAGTCGTCGGGCTTCGGGTACGGCATGCTTCTCCTGGGCAGGTCGAGGACAACTGCGCGAGGACGCTGCCGCCGGTGCAGAATGCACCGGGCCGGAAACGCGGTACCACCCCGTTTGCCGTGCTCCGACATCCGTCGGCGGAGCACGACCACTCGTTACGGGCTGTGACGGGCCCGCCCGTCCGGCTCTACTGAGCGGCCGGCGGACCCTTGCGGGTGCGGCCGATCTGCTGTTCTTCCGGAGACTCCCCGGTGATAACCGGATCGCAGTCGTTGCAGAGAAGTCTACAGGCGCGCGGCCCGAGCTGGCGGCTCGCGAAAGAGACGGCTGGTGCCGGGGTAGGGCGGGCAGGGCGTGTCTCGGGCAATTGGTGGGGATAACCCCCGCAGGCGATCGGGGATGCACCGGATGGGTCCTGCTTCGTCGCCCCGGCAGACTGGACACGCCGATCCGGACGACCCGGCTCGACCCACGACCAGGAGGAGACCTGACCATCATGAGCACGCAGAGCGACACGATGACGACGCACAGCACAGCCACCGTCGCAAGCGGGAGTCGCCCCGGATTCTGGGCGCACTACGGCGAGCTCTGGAAACGAACGCCCACGACGGTGGCTGTGCTGTTCGTCTCGTTTCCGCTCGCGGTCATCGGCATCAGCCTGCTGTCGCCGCTGTTCTTCACGGGCGTCGGCATGGCGATCCTGATCGTCGGGTTCTTCCTCGTGCTCGCCGCGCTCTTCATCGCACGCGGCTACGGCGCGTTGACGCTGACGCTGCTCGAGATCACGGGAATGCCGCGCATCCCGCGCCCGCGATGGCGGGGCCGGGTGGGAACCGGCTTCATCGGCAGGGTGTTCTTTCCCCTCGCCGACCCCCATTACTGGCTGTACCTGCTAGATGCGATGCTCGTGCAGATCGCGGTGTCGACGGTGACCTGGGGGATCATGATCGCGTGGGTCTCCACCTCGATCGGCGGGGCCACATATTGGCTGTGGGGCGGCTTCATCCCGACCGGCGGCAAGAGCGTGTGGGTGTCCCAGGTCGTATGGGAGTGGGCGACGGGCACGGCGGCGACGTTCGATCCGCTGCGCGGAGACATGCTGCTCTTCGGCGTCGCGGGCGTGATCTTCCTGTTCACCCTTCCCTGGGTCATGCGCGGTCTCATCGCCGTGCACTGGAGCGTCGCCAAGGCGCTACTCGGCGCGCTGCCCACTGACGAGCTGAGGCGTGAGGTGAGCGATCTGTCCACGTCACGGGCCGCGGCCGTCGCCGCGGAGGATCGCACGCTCCGGCAACTCGAGCGCGACATCCACGACGGCCCGCAGCAGCAGCTCATCCGGTTGCGCATGGACCTCGCGGCCGCTGGAAGACGCATGACCGACGACCCGGATGCCTCCGCGCGCCTCATCGACGAGGCCGGCCTCCGCGCACAGGACGCCCTCGACGAGTTGAGGGCCCTCTCCCGCGGATTCGCCCCGCCGATCCTTCAAGACCGGGGACTGGCCGCCGCGTTGGAGTCGCTCGGCTCGCGCAGTATGGTTCCCGTGACGATCAGGAATGCCGTGCCCGCCGCCGTCGCGCTCCCGCCCGAGGTGGAGCGCAATGTGTACTTCGTCGCCGCTGAGCTGCTGACGAACGTGGCGAAGCACTCCGGCGCGGTGCACGCAACCCTCGATCTCGCCCTGAACGGCGGGGCGCTCGTGCTCACCGTGTCCGACGACGGGAGCGGCGGCGCAGGTGAGGCGCCCGGGCACGGGCTGGCAGGCATCCGGGAACGCATGACCGCGATGCGCGGCACGACGAGCATCGCGTCCGGTCCGGCGGGCACGACAGTCTCGGTCGCGGTGCCGTTATCGTGAACGGATGACCGATGCCCTTCGCGTGCTCATCGCGGACGATTCCGTGTTGCTGCGCGAAGGGCTCGCCCGCGTGCTGGATGAGGCCGGCTTCCTCACGGTGGGAGCGTTCGGCGACGCGGGCAGTCTGCTCGAGGCTGCGGAGTCGGTGCCTTTCGATGTCGCGGTTCTGGACGTGCGGATGCCCCCGACGTTTCGTGACGAGGGCGTGCGTGCGGCACTGCAATTGCATCGCAGGCATCCCTCGTGCGGCGTGCTGCTGCTGAGCCAGTACGTCGAGACGACGTATGCCCGCGAACTGCTCGGTGCCGGTGCGGGCGGCATGGGCTATCTGCTGAAGGACCGAGTCGCGTCGCTGGACGACCTGGCGGATGCCGTCACCCGCGTCGCCGGCGGTGGCACCGTTCTCGACCCGGAGGTGGTGGCGCAGCTGGTCGGCCGACGCTCGGATCCCCTCTCCGCCCTCACCCCGCGCGAACGCGAGACCCTCGAGTTGATGGCGGAGGGTCGCACCAACGCAGCGGTTGCCGCACGGCTTCATGTCGGCGTGGGCGCAGTGGAGAAGAACGTGTCATCCATCTTCGCCAAACTCGGGCTAGAGGACTCGGGCGCCGACCACCGCAGGGTGCTCGCCGTTCTGACCTGGCTCGAGGCAGCGAGCTGACCGGGATGCCGAACCGAGCCGATGCTGCTGCACTCATTGGAATGAGCACACAATCCGCTCCGCGTAACGCTGGAGGAAACATTCGCCCCGAACGGCGCCGAAAGCACCACACTTGAAGGCCGTGACCGATTCCACAGCCATCGCCGCACGAAACGCCGACCGCAACGCCTGGCGGGTGACCCTCGCCTCTCTCGTTGGCACCTCGCTCGAGAGCTACGACTTCTACGTCTTCAGCTACTTCAGCGCCCTGTTCAGCGCCACGGTATTCTTCCCCGCCCAGGACAAGGTGGCGGGAACCCTGCTCTCCTTCCTGGTGCTCGCGACCTCGTACTTCGTTCGCCCCATCGGGGCTATCGTCTTCGGCCATCTCGGCGATCGTCTCGGTCGCCGAGCGACGCTGATCTGGACGATCGGCATCATGGGTGTCTCCACCGCGCTGATCGGCGTGCTGCCCGGGTACGCCACCATCGGGATCGCGGCACCGATCCTGCTCGTCCTGTTGCGCATCATCCAAGGCATCTCACTCGGTGGTGAGTGGGGCGGCTCCATCCTCGTGGGTGTCGAGCACTCCACCGAACGACGTCGCGGCTTCTACGCTGCACTCCCCCAGCTCGGTTCGCCGATCGGCACCATCGTCACGGCAGTGCTGTTCCTGGTGCTGAGCTTCAATATGTCGCCTGAAGCACTCGGGGCCTGGGGCTGGCGCATCCCCTTCCTCCTCGCACTTCCGCTGCTGGCGGTCTCGCTGTACCTGAGGCTCTCCATCGACGAGACCCCGGTGTTCTCGCACCTTGTGCAGCAGAAGCGACGCACCAGGATGCCCGTGCTCGATGTGTTCCGACGCCAGCCTGTCGCTCTCGTGGTCGCGATCGGTGCGGCCCTGCTCGGCATCGGCTCGTACGCACTGATGAACACCTACACCATCAGCTACGGCGTCTCCGCGCTGCACTTCGATTACACCCAGTTGTTCATCGCGACCACGATAGGAAGCCTGCTGCAGCTCGTGACGATCCCGCTCTTCGGGGTTCTCGCCACCCGCATCGGCTCCGCACGAGTGGTGTGGATCGGCGCTCTCACCACGCTGCTCATCGCGTTCCCGATGTACTTCCTGCTGCAGTTCGCGACCTTCCCGATCCTCGTCGGCACGATGATCATCGGCGGCATCTTCCCGACCCTGAGCTGGGCGGGGCTCGGCGGACTGATGGCCGACATCTTCGGTCAGTCCATCCGCTACAGCGCGTTGTCCATCGCGTACGCCGTGGCGGCGGCACTCTCCGGACTGATCCCGATTCTGACCGAGGTGCTCGGTGCCGCGACGCACAACGCCTGGTGGCATCCCGGCATCGTGCTCGCCGCCCTGTCGGCCATCACGCTGGTCGCGGCGCTGGCAGCGGTATCCATCGCGCGGCGTCGCCGGGAAGGCCTCGCGGATGCCGACGACGTGCTCGAGTTCGAGCAGACGACGGAGGCGGTGCCGGCAGCACAGTAGCGCGCCGCGAGACTGCATGCCCACGCCGAGAGAGCGGGAAACAACCGCAGTCTCGGGGCGTGCGTGCGGTCTCGCGGTAGGTGTGGCCCGTATCGTCCGCGAGGCGCTCGATACCCCGCACGGTAGAATGGCGGGATTCCCACACTCAGGCACCAGTTGACGCGGTGCCGTACATACTGACGACGAAAGACCCGCCATGACCGACGCCGCGAACCACGACGCATCCGCCACGACCGCTTTCGGTCAGAACCGCAACAACAGGATCCCCGACAAGCCGGCGCTCGAGGGGCTCGAGCAGGTGTGGGACGAACGGTGGCGCGCCGGGCGCACCTACCACTTCGACCGAGATGCCGCCCTGGGCGCCGACCGGTCCGCGATCTACTCCATCGACACGCCGCCTCCCACCGCGTCCGGATCGCTGCACATCGGCCACGTCTTCAGCTATACGCACACCGATATCGCCGCTCGCTACCAGCGCATGCGCGGCAAGCAGGTGTTCTACCCGATGGGGTGGGACGACAACGGGCTGCCCACCGAGCGCCGCGTGCAGAACTACTACGGCGTGCGGTGCGATCCGTCGCTGCCGTACGACAGCGACTTCGTGCCGCCTTACGAGGGCGGCGACAACAAGAGTTCACGGGCGGCCGACCAGAAGCCGATCTCGCGCCGCAACTTCATCGAGCTGTGCGCGAAGCTCACGGTGGAAGACGAGAAGCAGTTCGAGGCGGTCTGGCGCAATCTGGGGCTTTCCGTCGACTGGAACCAGACCTATCGCACGATCAGCGACGAATCGATGTTCGTCTCGCAGCTCGCTTTTCTGCGCAACGTCGAGCGCGGCGAGGCGTACCAGGCGATGGCCCCCACGCTCTGGGACGTCACCTTCCGCAGCGCCGTCGCACAGGCCGAACTGGAAGACCGCGACCAGCCGGGAGCGTTCCACAGCGTCTCCTTCCACGGCGATGACGGCCCGGTGGTCATCGCGACGACGCGTCCCGAGCTCATCGCGGCGTGCGTCGCCCTGGTCGCGCATCCGAGCGATGAGCGCTACAAGCCGCTCTTCGGAAAGACCGTGCGCACGCCTGTCTTCGGCGTCGAGGTCCCGGTGCTCGCGCACCATCTTGCAGAGCCTGACAAAGGAACCGGCGTCGCGATGGTCTGCACGTTCGGTGACATCACCGACGTCACCTGGTGGCGCGAGCTCGACCTGCCCACGCGTCCGATCATCGGCTTCGACGGCCGGGTGCTCGCCGACCCGCCCGAGGCGATCGCAACCCAGGAGGCGAAGGATGCCTACGCGCAGCTTTCGGGCAAGACCGTCTTCTCGGCGAAGCAGGTGATGGTCGAGCTGCTGAAGGCATCCGGCGACCTGCTGGAGGATCCGAGGCCGATCACGCACCCGGTGAAGTTCTACGAGAAGGGCGATCGGCCGCTCGAGATCGTCTCTACCCGCCAGTGGTACCTCACCAACGGCGCCCGCGACGCGAAGCTCTCCGAGCGGCTGATCGAACTCGGACGAGAGATCGAGTGGCACCCCGACTTCATGCGCGTGCGCTACGAGAACTGGATCGGCGGGCTCTCCGGAGACTGGCTCGTGTCGCGTCAGCGGTTCTTCGGCGTGCCGATCCCCGTCTGGTACCCGGTCGATGCAGAGGGCGAGACCGACTTCGACCACCCGATCGTGCCTGCTCGCCACCAGCTGCCGGTCGATCCGACGATCGACACCGCGCCAGGATTCGACGAGTCACAGCGTGGCGTGCCTGGCGGGTTCGTCGGCGAGGCGGACATTCTCGACACGTGGGCGACGTCGTCGCTCACGCCCCAGCTCGTGGGCGGCTGGGAACGCGACCCTGAACTGTTCGAGTCCGTATTTCCGTACGACCTTCGACCGCAGGGGCAGGACATCATCCGCACCTGGCTGTTCTCCACACTCTTGCGCGCGCAACTCGAGGAGGGCGTCGCGCCGTGGAAGCACGCCGCACTCTCCGGCTTCATCGTCGATCCGGACCGCAAGAAGATGTCGAAGTCGAAGGGCAACGTCATCACTCCCGCCGACATCCTCGAGCAGCACGGCTCCGACGCCGTGCGCTATTGGGCTGCGTCGAGCCGGCTCGGCACCGACTCGGCCTTCGACCCGCAGAACCCGACGCAGATGAAGATCGGCAGGCGCCTGGCCATCAAGGTGCTGAACGCCGCCAAGTTCATCCTCGGCTTCCCTGAGGGCGATTCGGCCGTCACCGAGCCGTTGGACCGCAGCATGCTCGCAGGTCTCGCTGATGTCGTCGCCGAGGCCACCAGAGCTCTGGACTCCTACGAGCACGCTCGAGCGCTGGAGGTGACCGAGTCCTTCTTCTGGACGTTCTGCGACGACTATCTGGAACTGGTGAAGGAGCGCGCGTACGGCGATGGACCGGGTGCGGGTTCGGCGGTGGCGGCCCTGCGCCTCGCGCTCTCCACCATGCTCCGACTGTTCGCCCCCGTCATCCCGTTCGCCACGGAGGAAGCCTGGTCGTGGTTCCAGACCAGCTCTGTGCACGCAGCGGAATGGCCGTCCGCCGACGAGGTGCGAACAGTCGCAGGCGAGGCGACATCGCAGGTGCTCGAGGCCACCTCAGGTGTGCTGACTGGAATCCGCGGAGCGAAGACGACTGCGAAGGCCTCGCAGAAGGCGCTTGTCGCCCGCGCGGTCATCACGGCTCCGGACGAGGAGCTGAGCGCCATCGAGCAGGCGGGTGCGGACATCCGCGCGGTCGGCCGCATCGCCGAACTGGAATTCGTTCCTGGCGACGAACTGACGGTTGCCGTGGAACTCGCGGACGCGTCTGCCGCGTAGAAGTCGTCTATCCGACGGCTCCCTCAGAGGCTCGATCGGCTTGGCCCCGCGAGTGAACTCGCCCGGCTCTCGCCCCAATTGCCTCTAGGCGCGGCGTTCCGCCTGACAATAGGTTGTAGACATGTCACCGCGTACCGCGAGGGCGTGCCCAGAGGGGGACTGAATGGGAATCACGATCCGCGAGCCGGCAGAGGGAGACTTCTTCTCCTGGCTCGCCCTTTATGAGGAATACGCCGCGTTCTACGGGCGTCAGCTCACCGATCAGGGTGCTCTCCTGGTATGGAGTTGGCTCACGGATGCCGCGCTCAGCGAGCGCGGGCTGGTCGGGGTCGATGACGAAGGCGCCCTCGTCGGTCTCGTGCACTTCCATGACGTGCCGCGCCCGCTCGAGGGTGACCACGCGACGCACATCGACGACCTGTTCGTGCTCGAGGAGCACAGGGAGCAGGGCTTCGGACGCACGCTCATCGAAGCCGTCGCTGCGCTGGGCGCGGGTTCGGGCACTCAGGTCGTGCAGTGGCTCGCCAAGCCCGAGGACTCGGATGCCCGTGGCTTCTACGACGAGATCGCCGACGCCTCCGAGGTGGTCGTCTACCGTCTGCGTCCGCAGGAGTCTTGATCGTGCAACTCGGCACACGCTGGCCAGTCGGCGGAACGGCGCCGGACCGTCTGCCCTCTGTCGTCGTCTCCGCGGTGGGTGCTGTGGAGGACGAGCTCGAGGCGCTCGACGTCGACGCCTCGACATGGCGGTGGACGTTGACCTGGCTCGAGGGCAGGCCCGTGGTGGAGCTCGACGACGGGACCGTCATCCACTACCACGCCGGTGAGGACACGGCGACGGTCTCCCAGCCGGACGACGAGGCCGATAGCGCCGGCTGAGCCGACCGAAGAACCGGCTCCGGGTTTCGACAAGCTCAACCCACGGTAACGGGAGCTCAACCCGCGGTACGGGACTGAGCCCGCGGTACGGGAGTTCGATCCGCGGTACGGGACTCAGCCCGCGGCGCTGGACGCAAACCGTTGTACCGGACTGACCCGGCGGTGGCGAGGATCCTCACGGAAGCAGCTGGCCCCGTACTGCCCCTGCGCGAACAGCGGTCTGCTGGTCTGCGGCGTACTGGCGGCGGTAGAGCGCCTGTCGCTCCGTCTCGAGCCGTTGGCGCCGCTCGCCCCATGAGACCAGCGCCCTGCCGATACTGATCGCCGCGCGCTCCCGGACGAAACCGCGAGTGGGAACCGCTCCGATGGCACTCATGATGTCTGCTCCACTCCGCCGATGATCGGGAATGCGTTGAACTGCACCTGCACAGGCCTCGCGCCGGGCGGTGCTTCGCGGTCTCGGAAAGCGACGACCGCCTCGTCGAGCGCGACATAGATCTTCGCCGAGAGTTCGGCGAGTTCTTCAACGGTCATCCTCAGGTTCGACGTCGAGATGGTGCTGGCCTTCAGCCAGGCATCGGGAAAGACGTCGGCGGCCCGAACCATGAAGTCGTTGAGGGCGTTCTCCTGGTTGCGCCGGAACTCACGGTTGACCAGGTCGTACGCCTCGCGGCCGGCAGTCGTGCCCCCGAGTTCGGTCGGATCCATGGAGAGCCCGACCGGAGCACGCCGCCACCAGCGCTCTCTCCCGCTTCCCTTCCCCTCGACCTCGAGAACGAAGTCGTGCTTCGCCAACTGCCTCAGGTGGTAGCTGGTCGCGCCGCTGGACTCGCCGAGACGCTCCCCCAGACCGCTTGCCGTCAACGGCCCGAACTTCGAAAGTTCATCGAGGATGCGCACCCGCAACGGGTGGGCCATCACCTTCAGCGCGGCGAGGTCGATGTGCCGGTCCGTGGCACGCAGCGGAGGCTCGCCTCGTCCATCGGTCGCACCCCTGCGCACTTCAGTCGGTTCCTCGGTCGGCCGTTCGTCGTCCATTCCATCAGCGTACGTGTGCAACGCAAGCTTTGCAAGCATATCTTTGCAGCCGACTGTTTGCAGCTACTTGTTTGCAAGGTTTTCTTTGTACGCGATCGCCTCGGTCCCTAAGCTGGGCGCATGACGAACCCGCTCCTCAGCGACAGCACGCTTCCCCACGGTCTTCCCCCGTTCGCCGAGATCCACGACGAGCACTACCTCCCCGCGTTCGAGCGGGCCATGGCCGACCATCGAGACGAGGTCGCTGCGGTCGTCGCCGACCCCGCGGAGCCCACCTTCGAGAACACGTTCATCCCCCTCGAGCGCGCCGGCCGGCTGCTACGCCGTGTCTCCGAGGTCTTCTACAACAAGAGCTCGGCCGACTCGAACGACGACATCAGCACCATCGAGGAGAAGCTCGCGCCCGAGCTCGCCGCGCACGACGACGCAATCCGGCTCGATTCCGCCCTCTACGACCGCATCAACGCCGTGCGCGCTCGTCTGGACGAACTCGACCTCGACCCGGAGTCCCGCTACCTCGTGGAGCGTTACCACGAGGAGTTCACGCTGGCCGGCGCCGCGCTCGGGCAAGCCGACAAGGAACGCCTCAAGCAACTGAACGGAGAGTTGTCCACGCTCTCCACCCGATTCGAGAAGAGCCTCCTCGCCGATACCAACGCCCTCGCGGTGCACGTGCACGATGCTGCGCAACTCGACGGCCTCTCCCCCACCGAGATCTCCGCTGCGGAGCAGGCCGCCCACGAGCGCGGACTCGACGGGTTCCTGATCACGCTGGTGCTGCCCACCGGACACCCGTACCTCGCGCGGCTTACCGACCGCACCGTGCGCGAGTGGGTGATGCGGGCATCCCGCTCCCGCGGCATCCACGGCGGCGACCATGACACGCGCGACCTCGTGCTGCGCATCACCGCGCTGCGCGCCGAGCGCGCCCGCCTGCTCGGGTTCGAGAACCATGCGGCTTACGTCACGGCTTCGCAGACGGCGCGCACACCCGAAGCAGTCGCAGACATGCTCGGCCGACTCGCGCCCGCCGCAGCCCGGAATGCCGCTGCCGAGAAGGCCGACCTGCGGGCATCCGCCGGATTCGACATCGAGCCGTGGGACTGGGCGTATTTCTCCGAGAGGGTGCGCGCCGCCAAGTACGACGTAGACACCGCTGCAATGCGCCCGTACTTCGAGGCGGAGCGGGTGCTGCGCGACGGCGTGTTCTTCGCAGCGAACCGGCTGTACGGCATCCGGTTCGAAGAGCGTCCAGATCTGACCGCCTACCACCCGGACGCCCGTGTTTTCGAGGTCTTCGACGAAGACGGCACAGCCATCGGCCTGTACATCAACGACCTCTACACCCGAGACTCCAAGCGCGGCGGCGCATGGATGAACGAGCTGGGCGAGCGCACCCACCTGCTGGGCGGATCCACCATCGTGGTCAACAACCTCAACATTCCGAAGCCGGCAAAGGGCGAGCCGACCCTCCTTACCTACGACGAGGTCGGCACGTTGTTCCACGAGTTCGGCCACGCGCTGCACGGATTGTTCGCCGTGACGACGTATCCGAAGTTCGCGGGCACGAGCGTCTTCCGCGATTTCGTGGAGTTCCCCAGCCAGGTCAACGAGATGTGGCTGCTGTGGCCGGACGTGCTCGAGAATTACGCGCGCCATTACGAGACAGGCGAGCGGATGCCTGCGGAGCTCGTGCAACGCATCCGCGAGTCCGAAGCGTTCAACCAGGGTTTCGCTACCAGCGAGTACCTGGCGGCAGCGATGCTCGACCAGGCCTGGCACCGCATCGATGCAGGCGCGCGGGTCAACTCCGTCGAGGAGTTCGAGGCCGCGGCGCTCGCTGAGGCGGCCCTCGATGACGTGGCAGTACCGCCGCGGTACGCGAGCACGTATTTCGCGCACACCTTCTCGGGCGGCTACGACGCCGGCTACTACTCCTACATCTGGAGCGAAGTGCTCGACGCCGATACCGTCGAGTGGTTCAAGGAGAACGGGGGGCTCTGTCGCGAGGCGGGCGAACGATTCCGCCGTCGGCTTCTCGGCGTGGGCGGCTCGAAGGACCCATTGGAGGCGTATCGCGATTTCCGAGGCCGGGATGCCGTCATCGAGCCGCTGCTGCAACGTCGCGGTCTCAACGCGGCGAGGTGAGTGTCGCGCCGCGTCAGCGCGAATGACGCCGGCGCGGTCAGCGCGTCAGCGAGACGATGGTGACGACCGCTACGAGGGTGGCGACGACGCCCGTCGTCAGGCCGATGCAGAACCACCGCAGCCTTCCGCCGACTCGCTCGGGTGCCGGCGGGAGGCCAGGGACGCCGCCGCCGCCGCTCTTCATCGTCACCGGGCCCATCGAGCCCGGGCCCAGTCCATTGCTCATGTCTCGACCCTACCGACGCGGCCTCGACCCGGCCGTATTTCGTCGTGTGACGGCTGCGGATGCGCCCGTCGCTGCGCGCTGCATACCCTGAACGGACCGATCGCGAGATCTGCCAGCCTTCGACACCGGGAGCGAATCATGTCCGTCCGAGCCGACCAGCACACCACCGCTCCATGCGCGTGGGAGCGGGACGGCATGTGCGCGGACAACCGGCCTGGTCACGGGTTGCACGCTGTGCAGCTTCGCCTGGCCGCCGCGACACCATCGCAGTGGCAGGACGCGGTGGTCGTGGAGATTCGCGACGATCGTTGGGTGGACGCCGTAACACTCGACGGGGCCCGCGTCGCGCTCTGGAACCATGGCGATCTGGCCGACACGGTCACCGCGGGCGAGCCCGTCGCACTGCACGCCGTCTACAACGTGCTCTCGGCCGGCCCACGGCGCTTCAACGTACTCGTGCACGACGGCAACTGAGGCGTATCAGCCGGTTGAGCTTGTCGAAACCGGGTCGCCGTGCGTGGTTTCGACGAACTCAACCACCGGTGTTCGAGCTCAACCACCGGTGTTCGAGCTCAACCACCGGTGTTTCAGACCGCTTCTGCCTGACGCACCATGTCGAGCATGGCCTGGCAGCACTTCATGCACGCGTCGCACGCCAGCGCGCACATGCGGCAGGTCTCGCTCATCTCGGCGTGATTGCCGCACTCGTCGGAACATACTGAGCACATCGCCATGCACGCCTGCAGCATCGACTGCATCGCAACCATGTCGAAGCCGCTCGGACGCATCATCATGCGCATCATCGTGTTGCAGACATCCGCGCAGTCCATGCACATCGACGCGCACTTGATCATGCCGTCTGCCATGGCGTTGTCGGCGCACATTGTGCAGGCCTGCTCGCACGCCGAACACGCCTCCATGCACTCTTGCATCGTCATCGCGTCCATGGCCGGCATGCCTATCGCATCCATCGACATGCTCTGCATCATCTCGGCCGTCATCTTCGTGTCCATCGGAGCCCCCGTTAGGTGATCGTGACGGTTGCGATGCTACGCGCGGTGGGGACGGACTGCTACGGCTTCCTGGCGCTCAGGCGGACTTCTCTTCGCGACGTGTTCGACGATGCGGAACGATCGTGGGCGCCGCGTTGTCGAGCACCGCCTCCCGCGTCACCACGACGCGTGCGACCTCGTCGCTGGAGGGCACCTCGAACATGATCGGCCCGAGCACCTCTTCCATGATCGCCCGCAGTCCGCGGGCACCGGTCTGGCGCAGCACAGCGAGGTCAGCGATGGCGTCGAGCGCCGCCGAGTCGAAGTCGAGCTCCACGCCGTCGAGTTCGAACATGCGCTGGTACTGCTTGACCAGGGCGTTCTTCGGCACGGTGAGGATCTGGATGAGGGCTTCGCGGTCGAGTTGCGTCACCGTGCTCACCACCGGCAGCCGGCCGATGAACTCCGGGATCAGACCGAACTTGTGCAGGTCTTCCGGCAGCACTTCGCTGAACAGGTTGATGTCGTCGCCCTTGCTGTGCAGCGGGGCACCGAAGCCGATGCCCTTCTTGCCGGCGCGCGACGAGATGATGTCTTCCAGCCCGGCAAAGGCGCCGGCGACGATGAACAGCACGTTGGTGGTGTCGATCTGGATGAACTCCTGGTGCGGATGCTTGCGTCCACCCTGCGGAGGAACGGAGGCGACCGTGCCCTCCAGGATCTTCAGCAGAGCCTGCTGCACGCCCTCCCCCGACACATCGCGCGTGATCGACGGATTCTCGGCCTTGCGCGCGATCTTGTCGACCTCGTCGATGTAGATGATGCCGGTCTCGGCACGCTTGACGTCGTAATCGGCTGCCTGGATCAGCTTGAGCAGGATGTTCTCGACGTCTTCGCCGACGTAACCCGCCTCGGTCAGCGCTGTTGCGTCGGCGAACGCGAACGGCACGTTCAATCGCTTGGCGAGGGTCTGTGCGAGGTAGGTCTTGCCGCACCCTGTCGGTCCGATGAGCAGGATGTTCGACTTCGAGATCTCGATGTCGTCACCGACCGATTCGGCCGGTCCGAGCGTCGTGCGGGCGCGCACCCGTTTGTAGTGGTTGTACACCGCCACGGAGAGCGCCTTCTTCGCCGGTTCCTGGCCGATGACGTACTCCTCGAGGAAGGCGAAGATCTCCTTGGGCTTCGGAAGGTCGAACTGTCCGGCGTTCTCCTCACCGGACTCCGCCATGCGTTCTTCGATGATCTCGTTGCACAACTCGACGCACTCGTCGCAGATGTACACGCCGGGGCCCGCGATGAGCTGCTGGACCTGCTTCTGGCTCTTTCCGCAGAACGAGCACTTGAGCAGATCGGCGCTTTCTCCGATGCGAGCCATGGAACCTCCCGATTGGGGCCGCTTCGTACGAGCCTAACCTGTGGTGCAGACAATGACCGGTAGGCGTCTGTCGGGTGTGGCAATCTCGTGCCGGGTGCGAAAAGCGGCGGAGGACTGGCACGTTCCTCCGCCGCTCCCTCGTGTTCGCGCGACTATTTCGCAGTCAGTGCCGGCAGGCTCTTGCGACTGCTCAGCACCTGGTCGATCAGTCCGTATTCGCGGGCCTCTTCGGCAGAGAGGATCTTGTCGCGGTCGATGTCCTTGTTCACCTGCGCGACATCTTTGCCGGTGTGCTGCGAGAGCGTCTCCTCGAGCCACGTGCGCATGCGCATGATCTCGTTCGCCTGGATCTCGATGTCGGACGCCTGCCCCTGGCCGGCCTCGCCGACGGCGGGCTGATGGATCAGGATGCGCGCATTCGGCAAGGCGAGGCGTTTGCCAGGTGTGCCTGCTGCGGTGAGCACCGCGGCGGCCGACGCCGCCTGGCCGAGCACCACGGTCTGGATCTGGGGGCGGATGTACTGCATCGTGTCGTAGATCGCCGTCATGGCGGTGAACGAGCCACCGGGCGAGTTGATGTACATCACGATGTCTCGATCCGGGTCCTGGCTCTCCAGTACCAGCAACTGCGCCATGATGTCATCGGCCGAAGCGTCGTCGACCTGTACGCCGAGGAAGATGATGCGGTCCTCGAAGAGTTTCGCGTACGGATCCTGCCGCTTGTAGCCGTAGGCCGTGCGCTCTTCGAAGCTGGGCAGGATGTAGCGGGAAGAAGGCATGGCGACGCGCGGGGCGCCTGCCAGACCTGAGAAATTCGGGGTTTCCATGTGTCGTTTCCTTGTTCTCTCTCGCCTACTCCTGGGTTCCGCCGCCGCCGATGACATCGGTCGCCGACTCGCGGATGTGGTCGACGAAGCCGTAGTCGAGCGCCTCCTGAGCCGTGAACCAACGGTCACGATCGCCGTCGGAGTTGATCTGCTCGACGGTCTTGCCGGTCTGCGCGGCCGTGATCTCCGCCAGGCGCTTCTTCATGTCGAGAATGAGTTGCGCCTGCGTCTGGATGTCACTGGCCGTTCCGCCGAATCCGCCGTGCGGCTGGTGCAGCAGCACGCGCGCGTTCGGCGTGATGTAGCGCTTGCCCTTCGTGCCGGCGGTGAGCAGCAGTTGCCCCATGGACGCGGCCATGCCGATACCGACCGTCACAATGTCGTTGGGAACGAACTGCATGGTGTCGTAGATGGCCATGCCCGCGGTGATCGAGCCACCGGGCGAGTTGATGTACAGGTAGATGTCGCGCTTGGGGTCCTCGGCAGCGAGCAGCAACAGCTTCGCTGCGATCTCGTTGGCATTGTCGTCGCGCACCTCCGAGCCGAGCCAGATGATGCGGTCCTTCAGCAGTCGGTCAAAAACACTGGGTTGCAGTGTCGGTTCGGCCATGAACGTGCTCCCTCTTTCGTACGTGCTCTCGAATCTATCGAAGCGGTCGCGAGGGCACGGCCCTGTTCGCCGTCGGCAGAGCCGGCGGTGAACCAATAGGTGGAGGTCGCCGCGAGCGCAGCGTGCCGTCGGCAGAGCCGGCGCGAACCAATAGGTAGAGCTCATCGCAAGCGCAGCTCCCCGTCGGCAGGGCCGACCCCAGGGAGGCCGGTTCACGTCAGAAGGCGATCTCCTTCGCATAAGCGGTGACGGATCTGGTGTAGAGCGGCAGGTGCGGTGCGAGTGCGCTGAGCGCGATGGATGCTGCGCGGCGCGCCTCTCCGCTGCTCGCGAGGGCGAGCGCATAGAACGCAGCGACGGCGTCACGGTAGGGGGACGTGCGGTGATTCGCGTGTTCGTCGCCGAGCATCCACACCGCCTCGTGCACGCGCCCAAGATTGCGCAGGGTGCTCGCCAACTGGATCACGGCACGCACCCGGTGATCGTCGTCCAGCCCCAACTGCAATGCGCGGCGGTAGAGCGGCTCGGCCTCTTCCTCGCGTCCGGCGGAGTCCCTGGCACCTGCGCGGTGGAAGAGTGCGACCGCGTTGTCGCCCCAGACGGCGGCCAACCGGTCGATGCGTTCGATGCGTTCGAGATCGCTCAGCTCCTCATCCGCCCACACCGCATCGAACTGCTTGTCCCAGTCGGTCATTGCATTCCTCCGCGTTGAAGAAGGGGCGAACGTGAAACGGGGGTGGATGCGACGCATCCACCCCCGTTGCACAAACCCTATCGGCTGTTAAGCCTCCAGTGCTTTGGCGGGCTCCATTACGGCTTCCCCTCGGCCTCGGGCGCTTCCTCGGCAGCATCCGCTTCGTCGTCGACGACCTGAGACTCGTCGGACGCCTGCGCATCTTCGGCCGGCGCGTTGACCGCGGCGAACTCGGAAAGGTCGACCTGCTGGCCGTTGGTGTCCTTCACGACTGCGCGGCCGAGCAACACGGCAACCGTCTTGTTGCGGGCCACTTCGCCGAACATCTGTGGGAGCTGGCCGTTCTCGCCGAGCAACTGCACGAACTCGTTCGGGTCCATGCCGTATTGCGCGGCGGCCTGAACGAGGTAGCTGCTCAGCTCGTCCTGGCCGACCTGGATGTTCTCCTTCTGTGCGATCTCGTCGAGCAGCACCTGCGTGCGGAAGGCTTTCTCGCTGGCGTCCTTCACTTCGGCGCGGTGCTCGTCGTCTTCGAGCCGGTTCTCGGACTCGAGGTGGCGGTGCACCTCGTCTTCGACGAGGCCCTCAGGGACTGGGATCTCGGTGAGTTCGAGCAGGTGGTCGACGAGCAGGGTGCGCGCCGCGTTGCCTTGCTCGAAAGCCTTGCCACGTGCAGCTTCACCGCGAAGGCTCTCGCGAAGCTCGTCGATGGTGTCGAACTCGCTGGAGATCTGCGCGAAGTCGTCGTCGGCATCCGGGAGCTCGCGCTCCTTGACGGCGTTCAGCGTGACTGTGATCTCGGCGTCTTCGCCCTCGTGGTCGCCGCCGAGCAGCTTTGACGTGAAGGTCGTGGTCTCACCGGCGGACAGTGCGTCGAGTGCCTCGTCGATGCCCTCGACGAGTTCCCCTGATCCCACCTCGTACGAGACGTTGCTCGCTGTGTCGACCTGCTCCTCGCCGATCGTCGCCACCAGGTCGAGCTGGGCGAAGTCCCCGGTCTTGGTGGGGCGGTCGACGGTGACGAGCGTGCCGAAGCGGCTGCGGAGTCGCTCGAGCTCGGCCTCGACGTCGTCGTCGGTGACCTCCGCTGCGTCAACCGTCAGCTCGACGCCGTCGTACTCCGGAAGGGTGATCTCGGGACGCACGTCGACCTCGATGGCGACGACGAGGTCGCCCGAGTAGTCCTTGTCGCTGGGCCATTCGGTGATGTCGGCCTCGGGACGGCCGACCGGCTTGACGTCGTTCTCGTCGACCGCGTTGCGGTAGAAGCCTTCGAGCCCCTCGTTGACGGCGTGCTCGAGAACGGCGGCCTTGCCCACGCGCTGATCGATGATGGGCGGCGGAACCTTGCCCTTGCGGAAGCCGGGGATGCTCACCTCCCCGGCGATGTGCTCATAAGCGTGCTTGATGCTGGGCTGCAGCTCTTCCGGCGTCACTGCGATGGTGAGCTTCGCGCGTGTCGGGCTCAGCTTCTCGACCGTGGTCTTCACGTGGGAGATCTCCTGTGTTCGAAAGTGGTTCGGTCATTCTCGACGTTGTCGGGGCGACAGGATTCGAACCTGCGACCTCCCGCTCCCAAAGCGGGCGCTCTAGCCAAGCTGAGCTACGCCCCGGATCGTGGTGACCCGCTAGATGACCGGCCGGGCACGCGCCTGGGCGTTCAGCAAGCCGAAATGACCTCGCACAGTCTACCGAAGAATGACGGATCCCCGTTCCGGCCGGTTCCGTGACCCTCAGCGGGCATGCACTACACTTGCACAGCGCGGTTCCGACCGCCCGGGGATGTAGCTCAATGGCAGAGCCTCAGTCTTCCAAACTGATGGTGCGGGTTCGATTCCCGTCATCCCCTCCAAAGGCTCTGACGCCGCCTTCTGGCGGTGGCAGAGCCTTTCGTGTGAGCAGTGAATCGAACCCTCGGGTGGGCCCACGCCGCCGGAGGCTCCGCGCGCCGCGAAGCGGCGGGTGGAGGGGCGGTGGGGACGATTCCCGTCATCCCCTCCAAAGGCTCTGACGCCGCCGTCTGGAGGCGACAGCGCCTTTCGTGAGAGCAGCGGATCGAACGCTCGAGGGCCCCGCACCATGCCTTTGGAGGATCGACGAGCGTCTAGTCGATCTGCCAGGATGGGCGGATGCCGACGCGCAAGCCTGCAGTACTTCTCGCGATGCTCGTGGCGGGCGCGGGCATCCTTTCCGCCGGAGTGACCGGCTGCACCGCCGTCGTGCCTCCGTCCGACAACGCGACCCATCTGTCCGAAGGAGGGTGGCACTCCTGCGCGCGAGGATCATCCGTGCAACTCGACGGCCAGTCCCGTTCCTTCGTCATCTCGGGCAGCTGCGGCGTGGTCACCGTGCACGGCAACGGCATCACGGTTCGGCTCCAACGCGCGGCATCGCTCGAGGTGGATGGTCAGTCGGCGTCGATCACCGTCGAGGAGCGCATCGGCTCGGCATTGATCAAGGGCAACGGCATCTCGCTCACGGCGGACTCCATCGGATCGGTTCAAATCACCGGACAGAGCAACTCCATCATCGTGCCGGCGCTCGGTTCGGTCATGGTGCAGGGCGATCACAATGCAGTGAAGACGCACCTCAAGCCCAGCGACTATCGCGTGATCGGCCAGGACGACACGTTGACGGTCGAGTAGCGAGGCATCGGGCGAGACGCCAACGAACGACGCCGGTCTTTGGGAGAATGTCGAGGTCTCCGCCGTGCACCACTACCGCCCACGTAAAGGCCCGAACATGACACCAGACGAAGCAGCCGCCATCCTCGAGGTCGCGAAGGATGCCTCGGCATCCGACATCCTCGCCGCGTACTCGACAAAAGCGCAGGCGGCAGGTGGCGCGCACTCCGGCGACGTCGCGGCAGAGAAGGCCGAGGTGCAAATGCTCGGCGAGGCCCGGGTCACGCTGATGACACATCGGCAGAAGATGCAGGGCACGCAGCAGCGCGCTGCAGTTGCTCAGCGCGCCTCCGGAAAGGAATCCGCGGGCGGCGCACCGGAGTATGGCGAACGCACCGAGGCCCCGGTGTGGCCGGATGACACTCCCGCGAAGGGCAAGGTGCGCACGGCAGAAGAGGAGCAGATCCGCAAGCAGCGATCATTCGTGATCGCAGTGATCGGGCTCGTTCTCTCACTGACCGCGTGGGTGTGGTGGCTGCTCGAGCCGATCTCACTGTTCGGCATGGGCCTGGCGATCTGGTCGATGGTGCGGGTACGCGGTTACGGCAGCGGGATGTACACCGGAACGCGAGTCGTCGCCTGGTTCGCGCTGGTGCTCGGTGTGCTGGCGCTGATCGGCAACATCCTGCTGTTCGTGAACGGGCTCAACACCGCGAAGGGTTGAAGTCGGCCCTGCCGAAGTCAGCGCCCGCGAAGTTAGCCCAGCCTCTGCTTCCTTGCGGAATACGGGCAGCCGCGTACCGTTGATTCCGACAACAAGCGAAGGGACGACGCATCCATGAGCACCACCGAGACCACCCCCAAAGCCACCACCAACCCCGACGTCGCGGCGGGCACGGCACAGTTCCTGACACCGGTGGTCATCGAACTCGAAGCGCTCGTGGTCAACGGCAAGCAGGCGCACTGGAACCTGCGCGGGGCGAACTTCATCGGCGTGCACGAACTGCTCGACACGCTCGTCGCCGACGCACAGGAATGGGCGGACCTCGCCGCCGAGCGCATCGTCGCGCTGGGTCTTCCGATCGATGCTCGCATCGCTACGGTCGCCGCGAACACGAAAGCGGCACCGCTGAGCGACGGATTCGTGCAGTCAGACAAGTCGATCGCCGAGGTGATCGGTCAGATCGACGTCGCACTCGACGCCGTCAACACGGCAGTGCACGAGCTCGACGAACTGGACCAGACGAGCCAGGACGTCGCGATCGAGATCGCACGCGGCCTCGACAAGGACCGCTGGCTGCTGTTCGCGCACATCGCGAAGTAGCGGGATCCACGGTAAGAGGGTCGCGGTCGTGAGACTGCGGCCCTCTTTGCTATGCCTGGCAGACCGGGCACCAATAGAGCTTGCGCGCCGCCATCAGTTCCATGACGATGTTCGTTCCGCACACCCGGCACGGAAGCCCCTCCCGCCGGTACACCCAATGCCGATCCTCCCGGCTCGCCATCGCCTTCGCCCAACCCTCCGGACCGAGGCCGTCCATGGTCATCATCTGACCGGTGCGCACGCCGGTATCGAGCAAGTGGGCCCAATCCCGCCAGAGCGCGCGGGCCGCGGCCTTGGGAACCCTCTTGCCAGGCGTGTGCGGGTTCAGCCGAGCCCGGAACAGCATTTCGGCCCGATAGACGTTGCCGACACCGCTCATTACGGACTGATCCATCAGCAGCCGTCCTACCGGCGTCTGTTTCGACGTGATCGCCTGGGCCACGCGTTCCTCGACCTCGGGACCGTCGTCCACGAGAGGATCGGGGCCGAGCCCGGCGACCACTCTGGCCACGGCCTGCTCGTCGATCACCTCGCACGCGGTGGGTCCACGCAGGTCGGCCACAGCGGTGCCGCTGAGCAACCGAGCCCGAACGGCACCAACGGGCTCGGGCGGGAAGGCGAACACGGCGTCGTCCTCCTTTTCGGACTCGGACATGCGGAGGCGAGCTCGGCGCGGCGCGCCCATGCTGGCGATCGAGTCCTCTCCCCGTGAATCCAGCACTGGTGTGTCCATCACCGCATCCGACACGGCTTCGGCCGGCACCGTCCCGCGTTGGTTCGTCTGACCGATGCGGCCCCGGGCCGATCGGATCGTGTCGTCCACGGTGATCTCACCGGCGAAATCCCACGCGCCGTAGATGCCCAGATGCACCCGCAGCCACAGTCCGTTCTCGAACTCGAGGAAGAGCTGCTTGCCGATGGCACGGGCATCCACCATCGTCTGCCCGTCTATAAGCGCAGCATCGGCACTGAATCGGCCCTGCGGCGAGCTGACGGCCAACGGCTTGCCGACGAAGTTGCGCTTGAACTGCAGGGCGATGCGGTGAACGGAATGACCTTCTGGCATCCGCGCTACTTATCGACGTTCTTGCCGGCGATGTCGCCGGTCGCCTCGAACTCCGCCAGCTGTGCGATGCGGCGCACGTGGCGTTCCTCGAACGAGAACGGCTCGGCGATGAACGTGTCGATGAACGAGATCGCCTCCTCGACCGTGTGCTGCCTGGCGCCGATCGCGATCACGTTGGCATCGTTGTGCTGGCGTGCCAGCAGCGCTGTGCTGTCGTTCCAGACCAGAGCGGCACGGACGCCCAGCACCTTGTTCGCCGCGATCTGCTCGCCGTTGCCCGAACCGCCGAACACCACACCGAGTGCCTGCACGCCTGCCTGTTGATCCGCGATGACGCCTTTGGCAGCATTGATGCAGAACGCAGGATAGTCATCGAGCGGATCGAACTCCTGCGGCCCGTGGTCGATGACCTCGTGTGCGGCGTCGCGCAAGTGCTTTTGCAGGGTCTGCGAGAACTCGAGTCCGGCATGGTCGGTGCCGATGTGGATGCGCATGGGCACCAGTCTAGGGACGGGTTTCAGTCGAAGATCGGATCGCGGGTTCTGCTGCGCTTGAGCTCGAAGAATCCGTCGTACGAGGCGGCCGCCACGATTCCGTCCCACAGTGTGAGCGCCTCCTGCCCGCGCGGCGTCGGCGAGATGACGGGGCCGAAGAACGCGGTGCCGTTCACGGCGATCACCGGCGTGCCGACATCCTGACCGACTCGGTCGATCCCGTCGGCATGACTGGCCCGTAGCTGGGCGTCGTACTCCTCGGAGTCGGCGTACTTGGCGTACTCCAGAGGAAGCCCGACTTCGGCGAGCGCCTCGGCGATGACGGCGTCGGCATCCTTGCGGTGTCCCGGGTGGATGCGCGCGCCCAGCGCGTCGTACAGCCGCTTCACCGCCTGTTGCCCGCGCAACTCCCCCACGGCCGTGACGAGTCGGGCATATCGGAGCGTGCGCGGGAGCTTCGCGCGGTAGGAGTCGGACACGTCCTTGTCCTCGTTGAGCACGTAGAGGCTCATGATGTGCCACCTCACGTTCAGTTCGCGGTGCGGGGCGACCTCGTCGACCCAGCGTGAGGTCATCCACGCCCACGGGCATGACGGATCGAACCAGAAGTCAACGTCGGTCATGAGCACCATCTAAGCGGCCGCGCCCCGACACCGTGCGGGCGCAGAGGCCTTCGGGCTCGTGCGCCAGATGCCCCGCCGCATAGGCTTGACAGTCGGGACGCGCACACGATGCGCTCAGCACCCGCGCTTGCGTCAGACACCTTTCGCCAGAAGAAGAAGGAGAACCATGCCAGGAGAGAACCTCACGCGCATCGAGGCGGCCGAGCGCCGCGCCATCGTCGACACCCACAGCTATGACGTCGCGCTCGACCTGACCTCGGCGGACGAGACCTTCCTCAGCACCACCACGGTGAAGTTCGCCGCGAAGGATGGCGAATCCACCTTCATCGACGCGATCACGGCGTCGGTCGACTCGATAGTGCTCAACGGTGAGCCGCTGGACGTGGCGAGCACGAGCGACGGGGTGCGCATCCAACTGGCGGATCTCAAGGCCGAGAACGAGCTGACCGTCGTCTCGCACCCGCGATACACGAACACCGGAGAGGGCCTGCACCGATTCGTCGACCCGGTCGACGGCGAGGTGTACCTGTATACCCAGTTCGAGGTACCGGACTCCCGCCGCATGTTCGCGGTGTTCGAGCAGCCCGACCTGAAGGCGGTATTCACGTTCACCGTGACCGCACCCGAGAAGTGGGTCGTCGTGAGCAATTCGCCGGTGGCATCCGTCGAACCCTCCGGTGAGAACAAGACCACGGTCTTCGAGCCGACACCCGTGATCTCCTCATACATCACGGCGCTCATCGCCGGCCCCTACTCGAGCTGGCACTCGGAACTCACCAGCAGCGACGGTCGCATCATTCCGCTCGGCGTCTACGCGCGCGCGTCCCTGGCGGAGTACATGGACGCCGACTACATCTTCGACAAGACCCGTGAGGGCTTCGCGTTCTACGAGGAGCGGTTCGACGTTCCGTACCCCTTCGCGAAGTACGACCAGCTGTTCGTGCCGGAGTTCAACGCGGGCGCCATGGAGAACGCCGGCGCCATCACATTCACCGAGACCTACGTGTTCCGCTCGAAGGTGACGGATGCCATCAGGGAGCGTCGAGTCGTCACGATCCTGCACGAGCTGGCTCATATGTGGTTCGGCGATCTGGTCACGATGAAGTGGTGGAACGACCTCTGGCTCAACGAATCGTTCGCCGAGTACGCGTCGACCTTGGCCACTGCCGAGGCGACCGAGTGGCGCGAGGCCTGGACGACGTTCGCAGCGATGGAGAAGAGCTGGGCGTACCGGCAGGACCAGCTGCCGTCGACGCATCCGATCGTCGCCACCATCAACGACCTGGAAGACGTGCAGGTCAACTTCGACGGCATCACGTACGCCAAAGGTGCATCGGTGCTCAAGCAGCTCGTCGCGTGGGTGGGTCAGGACGACTTCCTCGCCGGCGTCTCGAACTACTTCAAGAAGCACGCCCACTCGAACACGGAGCTGCGCGACCTGCTCGTGGAGCTGGAGGCCACCAGCGGTCGCGATCTCACGTCGTGGTCGAAGCTGTGGCTGGAGACCGCAGGCGTGAACACGCTGCGCCCGGGGATCGAGACGGATGCCCACGGAACCGTCACGGAGTTCGCCGTGCTGCAGTCCGCTCATGCCGACTACCCGACGCTGCGCCCGCACCGCCTCGCGATCGGCCTGTACAACCTGCGCGAGGGCAAGCTCGTGCGCGATGGACGGTTGGAGCTGGATGTCGACGGTGCAAGCACCGACGTGCCCGAGCTGGTCGGCAAGAAGCGCCCCGATCTCATTCTGATCAACGACGACGACCTCGCCTACGCCAAGGTCCGCCTCGACGAGCAGTCGCTGAAGTTCGCGATCGAACACCTCTCGGAGATCGAGTCGCCGCTGGCGCGATCGCTGGTCTGGGGTTCCGCATGGGATGCAACGCGCGATGCCGAGACCCCGGCGAGCGACTACGTGCGCCTCGTGCTGGGCAACATCGGGACCGAGACCGAGTCGACGACATTGCGCACGACACTGAACCAGCTCGTGCTGAGCGTGCACTCGTACGTGGCGCCTCGACGTCGCGAGACCATGGCACGGGAGGCGGCCGACGCCCTGTGGCAACTCGCCTCGAGCGCCCTGCCCGGCAGTGACGCGCAGTTCCAGTTCGTCAAGTTCTTCGCGGCGCTCGCCTCGACACCGGGCCAGGCGGCCGACGTCGCCGGCCTGCGGGATGGCTCCATCGTGCTGGACGGCCTCACCATCGACACCGACCTGTCCTGGGAGCTTCTCACCTCTCTGGTCGCCGGCGGGCAGGCGGGTGCCACGGAGATCGATGAGGCGCTCGCCGCCGACAACACAGCCACCGGAGCCCAGGCGGCCGCGCAAGCTCGTGCGGCCATTCCCACCACAGCGGGCAAGGCGGCGGCCTGGGCCAGCGTGTTCGACTCCGACGAGCTGCCGAACACCATCGTGCGGATGACCGGGCTCGGCTTCCAGCGCGTGCACGACACAGCGGTGCTCGAACCGTACGTTGCGAAGTACTTCGAGACGTTGCAGTCGGTGTGGGCGTCCCGCACGTACAAGATCGCGGAGTACCTCGTCGCGGGCATGTATCCGTTCCCTCTCGCCGACCAGCATCTCGCAGATGCCACACGTTCCTGGCTCGAGGCGAATCAGGAGCCGGCTGCCCTGCGTCGCCTCGTATCCGAGAACCTGGCGTCGGTGGAGCGCGCGCTACGAGCCCAGGAGCTCGATGCCCAGTAGCTGACGCCGGCCGTCGGTTGAGCAGCGCGCCGCGGCGCGCGCAACTCGACCGACGGTCGTGGAATCGACCGCCGGTTGCACCCCGATCATCCTGTGGGTGGACGACACGTGGGACGATCGTCCGTAGCGTTGAGGCCATGATCGAAATCGATGGCCTCACCAAGAGGTATGGCCCCAAGTTGGCGGTCGACCACGTCAGCTTCACGGTGCGTCCCGGCATCGTCACCGGATTCCTCGGCCCCAACGGCGCAGGCAAGTCCACCACCATGCGCATGATCATGGGATTGGACAAACCGACCGCGGGACACGCGCTCGTCTCCGGAAAGCCGTACGCACAGCATCCGTCACCGCTTCACGAGGTGGGAGCGCTGCTGGAGGCCAAGGCGGTGCACACCGGCCGCACCGCGTTCAACCATCTGCTCGCTCTGGCGGCGACCCACGGCATCCCGAAGAAGCGGGTGCACGAGGTCATCCATCTGACCGGCCTCGAGTCCGTGGCCGGCAAGCGTGTCGGCGGGTTCTCTCTCGGCATGGGGCAGCGCCTCGGCATCGCCGCTGCCCTGCTCGGCGACCCGCACACGCTCATTCTGGACGAGCCGGTAAACGGCCTCGACCCCGAGGGCGTGCGCTGGGTTCGAGAGTTCTCGCGCCACCTCGCTTCCGAAGGCCGCACCGTCTTCATCTCCTCGCATCTGATGAGCGAGATGGCGCAGACCGCCGACCATCTGATCGTGCTGGGCCGCGGGCGGGTACTGGCCGACGCCCCGATCGCAGATGTGATCGCCGGCGCCACCCGGCGAGTCGTGCGCGTGCGCACTCCCGATGTTCGTTCCCTCACCGCGGCGCTGGCCGGTCCGGATGTGACCGTCACGTCGTTCGACGACGGTGCGCTCGAGGTCGCCGGCCTGAACGCGGCACAGATCGGCGATGCCGCAGCGGCACGCGGGGTCGCGCTGCACGAACTGACCCCGATCGACGCGTCATTGGAAGAGGCCTACCTCGAACTCACGCAGGACGAGGTCGAATACCACTCGGAGGTGACCCGATGACCGCGGCGACCGACACCCTGAACCGGCCGGCTCCGGCGGCGAGTCCGCTGGATGGTATCCACTTGAGCTTCAGCGGACTACTGCGCTCGGAATGGATCAAGCTGCGCAGCCTGCGCTCCACTGTGTGGTGCCTCGGCATCGTCATCGTGCTCGCCGTCGGTGTGGCCGCCGCATCCGCCGGGCTGTACCACCTGGAGAACGTCTCCGCGTTACCGAAGGACGTGGCGAACGGATTCGTGGTCTCTGCTGCCACCATCGGACTGTCGTTCACGCAGCTGGCGGTAGCGGTGCTGGGCGTGCTCGTCATCAGCGGGGAATATGCGACCGGCATGATCCGCTCGACCTACACGGCCGATCCGCGACGGCTCGGCGCCTACTTCGCCAAGTTCATCGTGCTCGCCGTCGTGGTGTTCGTGGTCGGCGTCATCTCGGTCGGCGTCTCGGCGATCGTCGGCACGTTGATCTTCCAGGGACGCGGCCTGCACCCCGACCTGCTCTCGTCGAGCGTGCTGCTTCCGCTCATGGGCGGTGCGGCGTACCTCGCTCTGATCGCGCTGCTCGCCTTCGCGCTCGGCTCGATCTTGCGGAGCTCCGCCGGCGGCATCGCGACCATCCTCGGTGCGCTGCTCGTTCTGCCCGTGGTGGCATCGCTCCTCGCTCAGCTCACTCAGGCGAAGTGGGTGGGGAACGCAGCGTCGTTCCTGCCATCCGAGGCGGGACGGCACCTCTACACCTTTGTTCCACCGAACGCTCACACAGTCGTCGCGAACGGCGTGGTCTCGCTCAACGCTTGGCAGGGCGGGCTCGTGCTGCTGGCATGGGTCGCGGTCGCCGCCGTGGTCGGCGCCATCCTCACCAAGAAACGCGACGTGTAGCACGGCGCTCCATTCGGCCGGCGTCCTTCGCCGGGACGCCATCCAAAGCGTGCACGGCTTCATTCGGAGTTGAGCACCAACCGGGGGCAGCCGGGTGCGACACCACCCCGGCACGCGGATGCCCGCGAGCAGCGATCTTCGCACTGCTCGCGGGCATCCGCCGTTCACCGAGGCGCCGCCCAGGATGCGCCAGGTCGTCTCATTAGACTCGGTCGCGATGATCCTCACCGCCGCTCTCCCCCTCGCGAACGACATCACCGACCCGAGCTTCTGGGCCTCCGTGCTGTCGACGCTCATCGACATCGGCTGGACCCTGGCGAGGGTCGCGATCATCATCGTGATCGCGATCGTCGTGTCGTGGATCCTGCGGGTGATCATCCGCAAGATCGTGCGTCGCATCGTCACCGGGGTCAAGAAGAAGCAGAACGTCGAAGACACCCAAGCACTGACCGCATCACCGATAGCCGCGGTACGGCTCGTGCAGCGCACGCGCACTCTCGGCACCGTGCTCAGCAACATCGTCAACGTCGTGATCGTGATCATCGCGATCATCTGGATCGTCTTCACGATCAACAAAGACATTCTGAGCTCGTTCGCACTCCTCACCGCCGCTGTCGGCGCGGGGCTGGGCTTCGGCGCTCAGAACATCGTCAAAGACGTGTTGAACGGTCTCTTCATGGTCATCGAGGACCAGCTCGGGGTCGGCGACATCGTCGATCTCGGTCCCGCGACCGGGATCGTCGAGGTGGTGGGCATTCGGGTCACCCAGATTCGCGATGTCAACGGCACGCTGTGGTTCGTGCGCAACGGCGAAATACTCCGGGTCGGCAACATGTCGCAGGGCTGGGCCCGCGTGATCACCGACCTCGCCGTGCCATACGACGCGGATGTCGACGCGATCGAGGAGCGAATGCTGCAGGTCGCCACCGAGCTTGCCACGGCGCCGCGCTGGCGCTCACGCATCGTCGAGAAGCCCGAGCTGTGGGGCATCGAATCGGTGTCGACCGATGCCATCGTGCTTCGCGTCGTCATCAAGACACGCACCACCGCGAAGGACGACGTCGCACGGGAGTTGCGCAAGCGGCTCAAGGCTGCCCTCGACGCGATGGACGTGACCCTGCCGTCGCTCTCCAGTGTCGTGCTGACCGGTTTCGACGGCGCCGCCAGCATCACCGGTGCACACCCGCCCCGCACGCGTCCGAACCCGGTGGTGACGACCCAGGACCCCAAGCTGAAGAAGCGTCGTGGCAGGCGCGGCGCCGCGGACGAGGCCGCAGCTGCGGCGGCCGGTTCGAACGCGGCTCCTCGCAGTGCACGGGCCGGGGCGACCGGTGCACCTGCGACCGCGAGGCATCCGCAGGCCATCACGAAGCCGCAACCGGCACCACCGCGTGACGGCACTCCCGCTCCCCGCCATCCGTCGCCAGGTGAGCACGGGCTGCAGAGCGACCACCACGACGAGGGACACCTGTGAGCGAGACCGTAGCGGACAACTTCTACCAGCAGGTGGGCGGCCACGAGACGTTCCGCCGGCTCGTCGACACGTTCTACCGAGGTATCGCAGACGACCCCGTGCTGCGACCAATGTACCCGGAACAGGATCTCGGGCCGGCATCCGACCGGCTCCGCATGTTCCTGGAGCAGTACTGGGGCGGCCCGACGACGTACAGTCAGCAGCGCGGTCACCCACGGCTGCGTCAACGCCATGTGCCGTTCAAGGTGAATCCCGACGCACGCGATCGGTGGCTCTCGCACATGCGGGCGGCGCTCGACGAGCTCGCGCTTCCCCCGCTGCAGGATGCCACCCTCTGGGCCTACCTCGAGCGCGCCGCTCACGCGATGGTGAACACGTTCGAGGAGTGACCTCGCGATCGGATCGAAGGAGACCCGGATGCCCGAACCCACCTCTGCCCGACCTGGCGATCTCGATGCCATCGTCGTCGGCGCCGGCTTGGCGGGCCTCGTGACCGCTTCCGAACTGCTGGATCACGGCAAGCGCGTGGTCATCCTCGAACAGGAGCCACCGCAATCGCTCGGAGGTCAGGCGTACTGGTCGTTCGGCGGGCTGTTCCTCGTAGACTCCCCCGAGCAGCGGCGCATGGGCATCCACGACTCTCTCGAGCTGGCTCGACAGGACTGGTACGGCACCGCCGGATTCGATCGCGAAGAGGATGCCTGGCCGCGCAGGTGGGCAGAGGCCTACCTCCAGTTCGCGGCAGGCGAGAAACGGTCGTGGCTGCGCTCGAAGGGCGTGAAGCTCTTCCCCGTCGTCGGCTGGGCCGAACGCGGCAGCGGCACCGCCGGCGGACACGGCAACTCGGTGCCGCGCTTCCACATCACGTGGGGCACCGGCCCAGGACTGTTGCGCCCGTTCGTCGAACGCGTGCGAAAGGGTGTAGAAGAGGGCGACGCCGTTCTGGCGCACCGGCACCGCGTCGACGGGCTCATCGTCGAAGGCGGCGCCGTGGTCGGAGTGCGCGGCACCCTTCTGGCCACGGACGACGTCGAACGTGGCATCGCCAGCAACCGCGAGGCCGTCGGCGACTTCGAGTTGCACGCGCCCGCGGTCGTGATCACATCCGGCGGCATCGGCGGCAACCACGAACTCGTGCGGCAGAACTGGCCGGAGCGGCTCGGCACTCCCCCGGCGCACATGCTGGCCGGTGTGCCCGCGCACGTGGACGGGCGCATGATCCCGATCGCACAGGATGCCGGCGCGCGCGTCATCAACGGCGACCGCATGTGGCACTACACGGAGGGCATCCAGAACTGGAGCCCGGTCTGGAAGAACCACGGCATCCGCATCCTTCCCGGGCCGTCATCGCTGTGGTTCGACGCGGAGGGGAATCGGCTGCCCGCCCCGCTCTTCCCCGGATTCGACACACTCGGCACGCTGGAACACATTCAGCGGACCGGCCACGATTACACCTGGTTCGTTCTGACTCAGAAGATCCTGGAGAAGGAGTTCACGCTCTCCGGAAGCGAGCAGAACCCCGATCTGACCGGCAAGGACGTGCGGCTCCTGCTCCAACGTGTCAGGCCGGGAGCACCTGGGCCGGTCGAGGCGTTCAAGCAACATGGTGCCGACTTCGTGGTGGCGTCGACCCTGCCCGAGCTCTTCGCCGGCATGCGCGCGATGGCGGACGTGCCCTTCGACGAGAGCGCAATCGAGCGCACCGTGCTGGAGCACGACCGAGAACTCGACAACACCTTCTCGAAGGATGCGCAGCTCACCGCGATCACGGCCGCCCGGCGCTATCGCGGCGACAAGCTCATTCGCGTGGCGTCTCCGCACAAGTTCCTGGACCCCCGGTCGGGTCCGCTGATCGCCGTCAAACTGCACATCCTCACCCGTAAGACGCTGGGCGGGATCGAGACGGATCTGGAGGGGCGGGCACAAGATGAAGACGGCCGAGCGGTGCCCGGGTTGTACGCGGCCGGCGAGGTCAGCGGCTTCGGCGGCGGCGGCGTGCACGGTTACCGGTCGCTGGAGGGCACCTTTCTCGGCGGTTGCCTGTTCTCCGGCAGGCAGGCAGCCCGCGGCGTTCTCGTCGATCGCGGCTGAGCCGACTCAGCCGCGCAGCGACCAGGCCGGACGCTTCACGAGCACATGCCCGCGCCGCAGCGTCAGCCTCGTCCACGGACCCGTCTCGTGCACGGTCACGGATTCGTCCTGCTCCACGATGAAGCCGAGAGAATGAGCGGCGAAACCCGCTCCCGCCGCGACATATTCCAGTTCCGGCATGGGCCTGCCCCAGACTTCGCCTCGAACCCGCTGCACCAGCTGCTCACCCGCCTCGTGCGGGATCGCCTCCGCCACCTCGGCAACGCCGTCCACTGCGGCACGCTGCAGCACACCGGCAGACGTCGCTCCGACCCGGCGCCACCCGCCGCGCGGCGGCGTGATGCCCGCCCACGTGACAGTGCTCACCTGCAACGGAAGCCGGATGCCGATCGGCGTGCGGTCCCCGTCGGGCTGCTGCGGGGCATCCGCAGCCCTGGCCAGCCTGTCCAGCAGAGACCGGGTCGGGACGACCGCGTCGAACGTGGCCTCCTTGTCGGTGGCGAACGTGCGCAGGCCGAGCACCGTCGGGATGTGATCGAGCAGGCTACGCGGGTACAGGATCGCCGTGTACGCGGCAAGGACGCCCGACCCGGCGACCAGCCGGACCGAGCCGTCTTCGACGCGTCCGGCGCGCGACAAGTACACCTGGAGGTCGGAGACCGCGAGGGGGTCGACCAGGGAGAAGAACTCACTCATGTGCTGTCTAAACTAGGGCACATTGCGTTCGTCCACTGGCCGCGCGACGTACGACTACGACCGCCGGCACAGGCGCGCCGCACGCGAGACGCGCATCCGGCCCGATGACGAGAGGCACCATGACGAAACCCCTCGACGGCCTGCTCGCCGCCCTCGATCTGTCCGATACCGGCGCGCGCACGGACGAGGACATCTTCACGGCCACCAGCCAGTGGATGCCGCACGGCAGGGTGTTCGGCGGCCAGGTGCTCGCGCAGTCCATCATGGCCGCCATGCGCACAACGCCCGACGAGCGAGCCGTGCACTCGATGCACGGCTACTTCCTGCGTCCCGGCGACGTGAACCAGCAGATCACGTTCTCGGTCGATCGCATCCACGACGGCCGCTCATTCTCCACTCGCCGTACACAGGCCTACCAGAACGGCCTTCCCATCCTCTCGATGATCGCCTCGTTCCAAGCGCCGGGCGGCGGCCTCGATCACCAAGTGGAGATGCCGACCGATATCCCAGGCCCGGAGGAGCTCAAGAGCGACACGGAATTGCTCGCCGGCTTCGAGCATCCGGTGGGACGCTACTGGCGCGAGGAACGCCCGTTCGATATGCGGCACATCCCTTCCCCTGTGTACTTCGCCGTCGAGGGCGAGCACGTCGCACACCAGGCCGTGTGGTTCAAGACGTTCGGCACGCTTCCCGACGACCCGAACCTGCACCGAGCGGCGCTCGCCTACGCCAGCGACTATTCGATACTCGAGCCCATCATGCGACGTCACGGCGTGGCCTGGGGAACACCCGGGCTGAAGATCGCGAGCCTCGATCACGCGATGTGGTGGCATCGGTTCAGCAGGGTCGACGAGTGGCTGCTCTACGTGCAGGAGTCGCCGAGCGCGACCGGCGGTCGTGGGCTCGCGCTCGGCCGCGTCTACAACCGCGAGGGGATGCTCGTGGCCAACGTCACACAGGAAGGCATGCTGCGGGTGCCCCAGACATAGGGTCGGGTCACCGCTCATAGCGATCGTCCGGGTGAGTCAGAGGAACACGGGGCATGGTGGAAGTCACGCCCGACTGACACTTTCGACAAGGAGACTTCGGATGTCCGGAATCCCGCACGACTCCTCCCCCGCCGTGATCACACGCCGAGCCGCACTCGGCACGGCCGTCGGCGCCGCCGGAGTCTGCGTGCTCGCCGCGTGCACCGCATCCGGCTCGGGGTCCGGCGGCTCAGGCAACGGCCCCGGCACGGGTGGATCCGGCACGAGCAGCACGTCCAGTCCCAACGCTGCCGACGGGATAGCGCTCAGTGACATTCCCGTCGGTGGGGCGATCTCCGCCACGTACAAGGGCGGCCCCATCGTGGTCGCTCAACCGGAGGCCGGAACGGCGGTGGCGTTCTCCGCGATCTGCACCCACATGGGCTGCGTCGTAGCGCCGTCGGGCAAGCAGTTCGACTGCCCTTGTCACGGATCCGAGTTCAGCGCGAGCACCGGCGACGTCATCAGGGGGCCCGCCACCCGGCCGCTGCCGAAGCTCGATGCGACGGTCTCCGGCGGCAAGGTCAGCATCGCGTGACTGAGGACTGCGATCTTGCGGCCGGTCGGACTGCACGCCGGCTTCAGCGGCGATGGAAGCTGATCGGCGACTCCTCGTACGGAGACCAGACCGCCCGCTCCCGGTCGTTGATGCGGCGAGGGCGGCCGGACTCCCGGTCGACGAGCACGAGGGTCGTGGCCGCTCGCGCATACAGCGCCGACGGTTGGACCCCGTCCGGCGACCAGACCTCGTAACAGAGTTCCATGCTGGCTCCGCCGAGCCTCGCCACCCACAACTGCACGTTCAACGGCTGCCGCTGGTACGGAATGGGTACCAGGTATTCGATCTCCTGCCGCGCCAGCAGACTCAGCGTGTCGGCGCCCGGCCTACTGTCGAGCACCGCGGTGGATGCACCGAACGCCTCGCCGGCATCCATCCCGGCGTGCGGCTCATCCGGGGCCCAGAACGCGACGATGCGCGCCTCTTCGAGCAGGCGCAGCATCTCGGCGTTGTTCACATGACCGTAGGCGTCAAGATCACTCCAGCGCAGCCGGATCGGCACGTTCAGCCGCACGATCAGCCTCGCGTCAGCTTGCGGTAGGCCGAACGATGCGGCTTCGCCGCGTCAGGACCAAGGCGCTCGATCTTGTTCTGCTCGTACGCCTCGAAGTTGCCCTCGAACCAGTACCAGTCGGCCGGGCTCTCGTCGGTGCCCTCATAAGCCAGGATGTGCGTGGCGATGCGGTCGAGGAACCACCGGTCGTGGGTGATGACGACCGCGCATCCGGGGAACTCCAGCAAAGCGTTCTCCAGGCTGGACAGGGTCTCGACGTCGAGGTCGTTCGTCGGCTCGTCCAGCAGTAGGAGATTACCGCCCTGCTTGAGGGTGAGCGCGAGGTTGAGGCGGTTGCGCTCGCCGCCGGAGAGCACCCCGGCCCTCTTCTGCTGATCGGGTCCCTTGAATCCGAAGGTGGAGACGTAGGCGCGGCTAGGCACCTCCATCTTTCCGACCTGAATGTAGTCGAGACCATCGGAGACGACCTCCCACAGCGACTTGTCGGGGTCGATGCCGCCGCGGGACTGGTCGACGTAGGAGATCTCCACGGTCTCACCGATCTTGAGGTCGCCGCCATCCAGCGGCTCGAGTCCGACGATGGTCTTGAACAGTGTCGTCTTGCCGACGCAGTTCGGGCCGATCACGCCGACGATGCCGTTGCGCGGGAGCGTGAAGCTGAGACCGTCGATGAGTTGACGCTCTCCGAATGCCTTCTGCAGGTTCTTCGCGTCGATGACGACCTGGCCGAGACGCGGCCCCGGCGGGATCTGGATCTCCTCGAAGTCGAGCTTGCGCGTGCGCTCCGCCTCGGCCGCCATCTCCTCATATCTGGCCAGACGTGCCTTCGACTTGGCCTGCCGTCCCTTCGAGTTGCTGCGTACCCAATCCAGTTCCTCGCCAAGGCGCTTGGCGAGCTTGGCATCCTTCTTGCCCTGCACCTGGAGCCGCTCGCGCTTCTTTTCGAGATAGGTCGAGTAGTTGCCCTCGTACGGGTAGAGGTGACCACGGTCGACCTCGGCGATCCACTCGGCGACGTGGTCGAGGAAGTACCGATCGTGAGTGACGGCGAGCACGGCTCCGTGATACTGCTTCAAGTGCTGCTCCAGCCACAGCACGCTCTCCGCGTCGAGGTGGTTGGTGGGCTCGTCGAGCAGCAGGAGATCGGGCTTCTGGAGCAGAAGCTTGCACAGCGCCACTCGGCGCTTCTCGCCACCGGAGAGCACGGAGACCGGCGTGTCCGATGGAGGGCAACGCAGCGCGTCCATCGCCTGTTCGAGCTGGGAGTCGAGGTCCCAGGCATCCGCCGCGTCGATCTGCTCCTGAAGGATGCCCATCTCGGCCAGCAGAGCATCGAAATCGGCGTCAGGATCGGCCATGGCTGCGGAGATCTCGTTGAATCTGTCGACCTTGCCCTTGACCTCGCCGACACCCTCCTGCACGTTCTCGAGCACAGTCTTGGATTCATCGAGTTCGGGCTCCTGCATCAGGATGCCCACGCTGTAACCCGGCGTCAGCTTGGCCTCGCCGTTCGAGGGGATGTCCAGCCCCGCCATGATCTTCAGGATCGTGGACTTGCCAGCACCGTTCGGGCCGACCACGCCGATCTTCGCACCGGGCAGGAATGCCATGGTGACGTCGTCGAGGATGAGCTTGTCGCCCACCGCCTTTCGGGCGCGGACCATCGAGTAGATATATTCGGCCATGCGCTCCAGTCTATGGGCGGGTGCGCCGTGTTTCGGTCGGCCGCATACCCGTCGAGCGGTGACTCGGAACCCCTCACCTCACTGGATGGGAACCGTGTCGCCGATCAGACATTTGCCCGTTCCGAGCACGGGAGCGACAGTGCTGTGGTAGCCGCCGATATCGTTGCCGAACTGCCCGATCAGGCAGCCGCCGTTGACCAGGACCGAGAACTGCACGGACCCGGGCGTGAGGTTCACCGTCGTCTTGTCCGCCGTCATCTGCATGTCGGGCTTCGCGAATCCAGCGGCCGCCAGCCCGTCGACGAACTGCTGCGCCGTCGGGTTCTTGGCGACCGCGATCGTGCGGTTGTTCACGTAGTCGAAGAACGCGAGGTTCTGCTTCGCGCTGCCCTTCGGGTCAAGAGCGGGGAGAGCGCTGGGGGTCGGTGTCGGCGACGCCGAAGCGGATGCCGTCGGCGCGTGCGTCGGCGCGACCGGGGTAGCGGTACATCCCGCGAGTGCCATCGCCGCTCCTAGCGCGAGCGCGGCGGAGACTGCAGCGAACGCGCGCGGTGCCCGCTGAAGCATCGTGCGACCAGCCACCGATCCGACTCCCCTCTCGCACCTGCATCGTTTCGAAGCGCAAGCGCCCGAGAAGTCTAGGGTGCGCAGATCAGAACGGCGGTTCCGCGCCCGCGAACTCGAGTTCCGCCTGCACGGGCTCGGCCGCGCTGCCGGGACCTCCGGAAGGAGCGTGTGTCGCGGCCTCCGCTCCACTCGTGGAAGCTTCTGCTGAACCGGGCGCACCTCCTGGCAATGCCCAGCCGTCCGCGTCGACAGTCAGCGGATCGGCCGAAGCGGCCTCACCGCCAGGGGTTGACACGGCACCGGCTTCCTGGTTCGAAGAGCCTACGGTCGTCTTCGCGAACGAACTGGTTCCGAACGCCAGGTCATGCCCGATGCCTTCGGCCACGATCTCCACCGTGGTGCCGTGCTTCTCCTCCTTCTCCCAGTGGCTCACCCGCAGGCGTCCAGTGACGACGACGCGATCGCCCTTGACGAGCGACTTCGCCGAATTCTCTGCCAGCCGACGGAACGCCACGATCGTGTACCAATTCGTCTCTCCGTTCTCCCAGTTGCCGGCCCCGCGGTTGTACTTGCGCTGGGTCGAGCCGAGCCGGAACGTCAGCATCGCCAATCCGTTGCTCACGATGTTGAGCAACGGCTCCGTTCCCACGTGTCCGATCGCAGTGATGGTGTCAGGCATGCCCGTGCCTCCTCATTTCGATTTCCTCTTCAGTGGATGCGGTCCCGATGCACGGGACCGCATCTCCACACTGCGCGTGCCGATCCCGGCACCGGGGTCCAGCCGACCGAACGGTGGGAAGGCAGTCCGGTCGAGTGCCTGTGGACGGAGAGCGCCGAAGCGAGCGCGGCGAACTGAATAGCATTCAGGGATGCCCTACGTTGCCGCCGATCATCGCTACGACTCCATGACCTACCGCCGCACCGGTAGAAGCGGCCTCGACCTTCCGGCCGTCTCACTCGGCTTCTGGCACAATTTCGGCGACACGCGGCCGATCGACACCCAGCGCGCCATCGTTCGACGCGCCTTCGACCTAGGGATCACGCACTTCGACCTGGCCAACAACTACGGGCCTCCCGCCGGTTCCGCTGAACGGAACGTGGGACGCATCCTCGCCGAGGACTTCGCTGCGTACCGTGACGAGATCGTCGTCTCCACCAAGGCCGGGTACCACATGCACGGCGGGCCATATGGCGAATGGGGCTCCCGCAAATACATGCTCTCCTCGCTGGATGCCTCGCTGCAGCGGCTAGGACTCGACTACGTCGACATCTATTACTCCCACCGCCCTGACCCCGACACGCCGATCGAGGAGACCATGGGTGCGCTCGCCACGGCCGTGCGGCAGGGCAAAGCACTCTATGTCGGCGTGTCGAACTACAGCGCTGAACAGACCAGAACGGCCGCGGCCGCGCTCAAGTCAGAGGGCGTCCGCTTGTTGATTCACCAGCCCAGCTACTCGATGTTCAATCGTCATGTCGAGAACGGTCTTCTCGACGTTCTGAGCGAGCTGGAGATCGGCTCGATCGTGTTCTCGCCGCTGCAGCAGGGACTGCTCACCGACCGCTACCTGGCAGGTGAGGTTCCGGATGACTCGCGTGCGGCCACCAGCGTCTTCCTGCACCCCGAGAGCATCACTGTCGACTACCTCGCACGCGCCAGAGCCTTGAACGAGATCGCCGCCGGACGCGGGCAGTCGCTGGCGCAACTGGCGCTGACGTGGGTGCTGCGGCATCCGCAGGTCACGAGCGCGTTGATCGGCGCGTCGAGCGTCGCCCAATTGGAGCAGAACGTGGCCGCCGTGCACGCGGCACCGCTGACGCCGGACGAGATCGCCGCCATCGAGCCGTTCGCCGTCGACGGCACGGGTCGCCGATAGATCGGACATCCCGCGCCGTCGCCGATACCCGGCACGCCTTCCGCGCGTTCGATTCGAGCACAGGTAGTCTCCGGATCATGCAGTGGTGGAATGACTTCTGGGGGTGGCTCACGTCGCAGGACGCGCAGCCGGTGATCTTCACCGCAGTCGTGCTCCTCGTGTCCATCGTCGTTGCCGGGTTGTTATCGGCGTGGATCGCTCGCGGAGCGATCCGTGGTGTGCTCTCGCGTGCTGAACGCGAGCAGAAGGCCGCAGCCGTCGCAGCCCTCGTGGATGCAGCAGTGGAGGCATCCGTCTGGAATTCGCTGACCCCGGGCGAGCAGGTGCTCTCCGATCGCTCCGTCGGACAGGCGGATATCCTCGTTCGACTCCTTCCGGTCAAAGGCGCGGCAGCAGCGGCGGACTGGGCAACTCATCAGCTCGGTGAGCTGAAGCGCAACTCGGCCACGTACGGCTACAACCTGGAGCCGGCGATCATCGAATTCCGCGACCGGCTCGTCGAGTGGCAGAACAGGCCACGACGCTCCCGCAGGCTGTTTCTCGAAGACCTGGAGCGCTGGCGGTTCGAGCGCACCACAACTGAGGACACAGCATACGCAGAACAGGATGCCTGGGTAGCGCGCGAGCATCACGAACGGAACACGCCACGTTCCGACAGCGTGACGATGACGGCGCCGTCGGCGGCACGTGGCACGTCGGACACTACGACGGGTGCCTCCCCCGACGACACGGCGGCGCTCGACGAGTACGACACCGTCACAACTCCGGTCGGCGCCTACGCGTCGCGGAAGCCGACCGGCCTTCCGGAGGACTGAACCGTCGAAGACTGATCGCCCGACCGCGATCGAGGAGTGAGGGGTCGCCACACGAAGTGGCGGCCCCTCACCGCGTTCGGCAGCGCACGCGCATCGTCGCAGCCGGCAGGCGAGGCCGAGAAGTGCCGAACTATGCCTGGAAGGCCGGCGTGCGCCACCACATGTCGAACGGGGAGGCCGGGAGGTGTCGCTTGTGCTCGGTGGCGAGATACCTGGTCCCGATCGCCTGGGCGACCTCATCCGGAACATCCTGGCCCTGCAGGTACGCGTCGATGTCGCGATAGCTGATACCGAGGTTGTCCTCGTCGGTCTGGCCGGGAGAGTCATCGAGCAGGTCAGCGGTCGGTGACTTCTCGGAGAGCCTTGCGGGCGCACCCAAGTGCTCCAGGAGCAGTCGCCCCTGGCTCTTCGTGAGCCCGGTGAGCGGAGTGAGGTCCACTCCCCCGTCGCCGTACTTCGTGAAGAAGCCGGTCACGGCTTCGGCGGCGTGGTCTGTGCCGACAACGAGCAGCTCGCGCTGGCCGGCGATCGCGTATTGAGCGACCATCCGCATCCGTGCCTTGACGTTCCCTTTTGTGAAGTCGAGGATCGGCTCCTGCAGCGCGTCGCAGAATTCGTCGGCGACGCCGTCGACGCCTGGCTGCACATTGAACGTGACGACGCGCTGAGGCGCGATGAAGTCGAGCGCGAGCCGGGCATCCGCCTCGTCGGCCTGCACCGCGTACGGCAGCCGCACCGCGACGAACTCGGCGTCGACCCCTGACGCCTGCAGGCGCTGCGCCGCGAGCTGACAGAGCTTGCCGGCGAGTGTCGAGTCCTGCCCTCCACTGATGCCGAGCACGTAGCCGCGAGCGCGTGAGGCCCGTGCATAGTCGATCAGGAAGGCGACGCGCGCCTCCACCTCGGCGGCCGGATCGATCGTCGGTCTCACGTTGAGCTCGCGGATGATCTCCGCCTGAAGTTCGCGCATACGTTGCACTTTAGGGCCCCCATGTTTCGCGCGCGCAACGCGAGCCGGAGCGCTCAGCGACATGCCGATGCGTCGATCTGCAGCGGGTATCCGCCCTTGAGCACGGCCAGTGTCGACGGAGGAGTGATCACAGTTGCGGACCCCGAGCGGGGACGGACGATCGAACTGCCGTATCCGTTCGGCGACCACTCCACAAGTGCATCGCCGAGCATCAACCGCGGCGTGCCCTGCTCGAGCACGAACGCACCGTCGGGCAACCCACGGTACGGCGACTCGTGCAGCCGTCGGCGATGCGTGCGGGGATACAGCCGCTCGGTATGGAGTTGCGCGTTCACGGCACCTGCTGTCGGTCGCGGGCCGCCGAGGGCATCCGTCCACGCGTCGACATAGGCGAGATAGGAGCTACGACGGCATTCTGCACACGGACGGTGCCCGGCGGCGAAGGCGACCGCCTCGTCGTGGAAGAACAGGAACGTGTAGTGATGCGGCCCCCACTGCGGTTGCTTGATTCCGCGGAACTCCAGCTCGCAGATCAGCCACAGATCCCCGGAGTGGAAACGCACGATCCGGTGACCTTCATGGATCTTGCCGCGGTTGCCCGTCCACGCACCCCGCAGCGGGGCAGCCACGATGTCTCCCAGCGGTGTCACCCGATTGCGTTCCGGCATGCGCACCCTTTCGTCGATACGATGATGCGCCCGGATACCGACATCGGCTGGTTGGTGCCCCGGCAGGAATCGAACCTGCGACCAAGAGATTTCCTAGCCGACTCTTCGGCACCGGTGAAACGGAACGGCCGATCTTCGAGTACGGAAGGGTGCCGAACCTCATGAGCCGGTCAACGGTGTGGAGCGAGAGTCAGAGCCGGATGGATGTCTCGATCTTCGTCAACGGTGGCGCTTCTTTACGAGTCGTAGAGACCATAGCACCACGTCTTGACCACTCATCAAGCACCGCAACGGCATATCACGCATCACTTCCAAACTGGCGTGTCGTGACGTATCGTGACGGTATGGCGAAGTCAGAAGCAACGCGCGAAGTGGCCGACCAGACCAACTACGCCATCGGCGACAACGTGGCAACCCTACGCCGCCGCAACAAAATGACGTTGAAACAAGTCGGTGCACTCATCGGCGTCGGCGAATCCGCCGCCAGCCTAAAACTCAACGGCATCAACCCGTGGCAAGCCCACGAAGTTCGCATCCTCGCAGACCACTTCGGTGTGAAAGTCGGAGTCCTCTTCGGCGACGACCCGATGCCCAACCCCACCGCGCCGGCACGCATCAGACGCCTCGACTCCACGCGGAACGCGAAACGTCCGCTTTCAGACTAGAAGTCCGCCGATATTGCTCAATCACGATGGATCTGAGCAGTGCTCCTGATCAGGTCTTTTCAAGTTTCAGTCGTTCTTGCAGAATCACACGAAACGGCCGTGAACGTTCGGGGCAAGTTCGGGGTTCGAGAGAATTGGGTGGCGTCTCACTCGGTTCAGAGCACGAGAGGCGGCAGCGCATCCGGCGCAGGCGGTGTCCCGCCGCTGAGGATCCCATCTACCATCTGAATCGCTCTATCGCTCTATCGCTCAGAGCATCACCCGGATAGAACTCTTCATAAAGCGCCTACGCCTCCGGGCGAGTGCCGATTCGGCAAATGCCCATGAGCAGACGGATGTCCCTGGTGCCATGCCCCGGATGGTTGGCGCGCAGCTGCATCGCGAGGAGCGCTTCTTGGGACGCAACCTCGATGACGATGCCGTCGTGGTCGTAGATGGATTACCATTCGACAGCTCGTCCGAGGGACGGCACGGCGCAGCGCTGGCTACCTCGAAGCTCAGCCACCTCCGAGCCCGATCGTGTTGCTGCTCGACCCTGGCGGCGGCCGCGACCGCGGCGTCGCTTCCGGGCCGGATGTGCAACGTGTCGAGGTCCTTGGTGGTGCCACGATCGAAGGACCGCAAGGCCAGCGCCGCGCCGCCGACGAGCCGGATGCCAGTTACCTCCTCGGCGCTGCGAAGTTCGGCGATGAGATCACGAAGGCCCGCGATGATGTCATCTCTGTCTAGCGAGGTCGCCATATTCAGATACTCGCGAACGTGTCACGCCACAGGAGAACGCCACGCTTGACGAACTCTGAGGGCACCTCGGAAGCGGACGGAACAGGATCGGCAGGATCGATCTCGAGGCCACGGGGCTTCCGCACGAACCGGTCCGGTGCGTTGACCCAATCAGGCGAAGGTAGCTTCTCTTCGCCCAATCGCCACGCCACCAGAGCTGCAAGCGCTGCATCCCATACGGGATCCGTGGTCGTCTCCGGCTCGGCGAGGCCAAGCACACCGCGGACCAGCCCCCGCTCGGCAAGCAGATCATCGTTCAACTGGATGAGCGAGCGCAGGGCCCGATCCTTGTCCCCGGCGCGGAGCCGATGGCGGATCTCTGCCGCAACCGTCGCCGCGTCATCCCGACGAGTCGGTGCCGAGTAGAGACGATGACCTGCGCCGGCAAGCAAACGATCGACTGTGGCGAACTGGGCCTCGCGGCCACGCTCCGAACGCGAAACCGTGGCTTGGTCGATGCGCACGCGATCGGCCAGTTGCTCCTGGGTGAGCCGTCGGCTTTTACGGGCAGCGCGAACCAGAGTCGATGCAACTGCAACCACGACAGCCTCCACAAATATGTTTTGCACGACATATCGTACCCGCACTACTCAGACAGTCCAGCTTCTCGTTCACGGCAAGGAGACACCGACGCCAGGGCGTGGCCTTGTCAGCGGTGGTACGGGTCGCGGCGGTGGGTGATCGAGACGACTTCGATGACGAGCCGCTCGTCGATGATGCGATAAAGGATGCGGTACTCGCCTCGGCGGGCCGAGTACAGAGGCGCCAGGGGCTCACGTAACGGCTTGCCGAGCCGGCGGGGATTTTCGCGCAGGGTACCCGTGATGAACTCGAACGCTGCAGCGGCAACCTTCTCGGGCAGGTCACGTTCGAGTGCGCGGCGAGCAGTGCGGGTGAAAACGACCTCGTATGGTGCGCTCACGCCGTGAGCCTGCCGCGGGCTGCCATCGCGGCACGTACCTCATCGGCGGTCGATACCTGCCCGAGTGCCAGATCGGCGAGGCCTTCGCGAATCGCTTCGACCTCGTCCGGATGACTCAGGATGTCGACGGTCTCCAGCAGGGAGTCATAGTCATCGGCGCTGAGGAGCACTGCCGCCCTGGAACCGTTGCGGGTGACCTCGAACCGCTCGTGCGTCGTCACAGCAGACTCGATGAGCTTCGAGAGATTCGCGCGAGCATTAGCAACCGAAAGCGTGGTCATGTACAGAATTATAGCGTTAACGCGAATGCAATGGGACCCTTCAGCGAGCCCCGCCACACTCGAGATCGCCGGATGCTCCTCCGGACGTGCAGGGCCCCGGGCAACAATCAAGGTATGGACGAGGATCGAAATCGTCGAGAGCTGACCGAAGGTCTCTTTCGCCAAGCGCGCGCGTACCTCAGCGACGATGTCCTTCTACGGGACGGACCAGCCAACGACGATGCCCACGATCTCATCGACGCGGAGGTGTGGCGCAGTGTCATTGATCCGCCGACCGACGTACTACTTCGCACGACTGACAGCAACGGTCTGATGATCGATGACATGCACAACCAGTGGGCCGCCTGGCTCGACGCTGTGCCACTCGACGAAAGGGTCTGGCCGTTCTTCCATGACGCGTACACGGACGTCCTCGACGAGTTTCAAGCGGCACCATTCATAGCCGCTCACGGCTTCTACCGGCAGGCCGGCGCGGGCCTTCGCAACGCTCTGGAAATCATGGCCCGCGCAGCACGGTTCGCCGTGCGCCTCGAGGAACCTGGCTATAGGGCCTGGCGCGGGAGAATCGGCGCTCCCCCACGGTTCGGCAATTGCATCGACATACTCGGGCAGACGCCCGAGGGAAGGCGGATCGACACACGACTCGGGGGCGCAGGCCTCTTCGGGGTCAACCCCGATGGTGTGATGCGCGACCTCTACGCCTCGTTATCGGGCTTCTCCCATGCCCACCCGGGATCCACTAACGGCGACATCTGGCGGAGCAACGGCCCCGTCTACCGCTTCGACGCGTTCGTAGTGTTCTGGGGGTTGTACTGCGACACCAGCCTCGCCTGCTTCGCGCTCCTCAAGATGAGCTTCCCGTCGACAACGAGCACCGCGGCGCTGCTTGATCATGCATCAAGCACTCTCCCCGGAACGCACTGGCACGGGCTCGCAGAGGCGACAGTGCGCGCGCTGTCGCTCGACACCTGACCGCGCCACCAAGCGCTCTTCGCAGATGAGGATTCGGATCCCTCTTGCATCCCGCATACGTGAGGTGCAACTCATCGACAGTTGTAACGCGCTCCGCGCAGACGCCCGCAAGCCGGTCCCCATCCGTGCCCGCGGGATCACGACGGCGCCGCGCGCCTGGTCGTCGTGCCGGACACAAGCGCCCATCGATGACGCAGGACGTCTGCATGCGTCGCACGACGCAGTCCGCAAAGGCCGCCACGGCACTGGATTCAATGTCCGGGGTTGGGCACCCAAAACGTCCGAGATCCTTGAGTTGGTGCACCTTCGTAGAGAGTTTGAGAACTTTTCCCCGGCGCTGAAGACCGTGGTTTCCCGCCTGTCTCGCGGCGCGTACAAGCGGAACGAGCGGCCCTCAGAGCCCTCGATCACGGATGACCGGGGCCGGCTGATCCGTTCAGTTGGGAAGACTCAAACTTTTCTGAGCGCTGCCCCCAGGTGGACAAGCTCGTTGCCCTGTACGGGGAGGGACTGAGCATTGCCGAGGTCAGCCGGAAGTTCGGCATCTACACCAGGACGGCTGGGCACCTGGTTCGTCGCTCGGTGCGGCTTCGTCAGCGCGGGCTCGCAGCGGTGGACACACCCGAAGCCGTGCGTCTGTACGAGAGCGGGCGGACGCTCATCGAAGTCGGGCTGCGGTTCGGCGTCAGCCAGCAGGCAGTAAGAAGAGCGGTGGCCGCGGAAGGCGTGGAGATTCGCCCCCGCGGCCGCCGCCCTCAGACCACCGGTTGAGTGCTTGAGGCGCGCAAAAGCTCTGCTGGACCGGAGACGACCATGACGGTGAAGTCGTCGGCGAGCACGATCTGGAGGTGCTTGCAAGACGCGGAGGTGAAGCTCCGGCCGCAAGCGCGCCGTTCGATCCGCTGAGCTATCGCGATCGCCTGCCGTTGAGATGTGATGTGATGAGGCGGTCGGTTGGGGTCACGCGTCGTGAAGTGTCAGAGCCGCGCGCCAGGATAGGTCCCATGACGTTCTCAGAGGCGCTCCCGACGGTCGTCGCCGAACTCGGCGACGACCTCACCGCTGCCGGTGGTCTCTGGGTTCGCTCGGCGTGGTGTCGCGAGGCAGGCTCCACTTGGCGCCTCCGCTTGCTGGAGATCATCGACGGCCCCCTGCCGGTGGGCGATCTCGACGGTGAGTGGGAGTACGCCGGTGTCTCCCTCCGTGCCCAGGAGCTACCTGGAGAACGTGTCGGCAGCTGGCTCCGCGAAGGCAAAGTGACCAGCGACGACGGCTGGGAATCTGCTCTCTCCCAGCCGACCGATCCGCTCAACTGGGAGCGCCGCGAGAGCTATGCGCAGAGCGGCTACGAGGTGTTTGCGTGGCCCTCCTACGAGGTTCAGCTCGGTCGCCTCCAGGCAAATGAGCCGCAGAGACCGCTCCTATCGGACAGTGGTGCGCCGAGCTTCGCCAGCTTCTACAACGCCGTCGCAGCCTTCTTCGGTCTGGGACCAAGCCAGCTTGGTGGAGCTGCCCCGTCGTTCGCGGTGTTCCGGCGCGTCGACACCCGAGCGCGGATCAACCGGGTGGAGATCTCCGAGGATGAGTTGCTGGTTGAGGTCGAGGGAACCGCTCTTGACGGTCTGACCGTCGAGCTTGCCGGCGACGCACCCGGCACCGCCGAAACGCTCAAGTCCAGCGAGGCCATCGTCACTGTCACCTTCCCTCTGCCCAAGGGGCTTCCGCCCGGCGCATGGGTTGTCGTCAGGGCCGGGTCAGAGTGGTTCGATCGCCGGTTCCTGGCATGGCCCTGGGCACGCGGACAAGAAGTCGGCGTCACCGTCGAAGTACCTGCCAAGACCAAGATCGAAGCATTCCTCGCAGCCCGTGAAAGCGACACCGTGGAGTTCAAACAGGAGATTCCGGAGGCAGAGACTACGAAGGCGAAGGTCATGAAGACCGTCTGCGCGTTCGCGAACGGGAGCGGCGGGTCTCTGCTGTTCGGCATTACGGACGACTACGAGGTCATCGGATTGCCTGCTGCAAAGGCAAGCAAGCACCAGGACACGCTGTCAGACCTCGTGGATGCGTGGGTGGAGCCGACACCCACCTTTTCGTTCGAGGTCTTGCCGGTCGAGGGCACCGAGAGGGTCGTCATCGAGCTGATCGTGAACACTGGGCAGGCGCTGTTCGGCTCCTCCAAACCCAACGAGCCAAGACGGGTGTACGTCAGGCACCACTCGCGTAGCGTTCCGGCACGCGTCAGAGAGATCGAGGGAATCGCGCAGAGCAGATCGGCAGCCGGGAACTTCCACTATCCCCGCATGTGAAGGATGGCGATGTGGCTGCCGTACCGCGCGGCGGAGCGTGCCGGGCTACTCCGAGTAGGGCGCCAGCTGCGAGTCGCCTGCGACGACCAGAGCGTCGACAACCCGCTGCCAGGTGGCGAGTAGTGCCGCGTCGGTCACCGCCGGCCGAACTTCGATCAGCCACGTCGAGAGCAGGTAGCTCCGCCGGGCTACCTGGTCCGGCTTGGCGAGCACGAGATCCGCGACCCACGGCAAACCAAGACGAACCTGGTCCGCAGCATCGAGCGCCCGTACGAAGCTGATCAGATGATCGACGCACGTCGCATCGCCCCTAGCGCCGGGTAGCCACTCCTCGACCGTTGACACCAGGGCGCGGGGGTCCCACCAAACAATCGACGGGCCAGCAAGTTCGCGATAAAGGTAGGTGACCTCACCAGCCAGATTCGGCATCAGCGACGCACGGGCGTATTCGCCGTAGTGCCGTCCGTCGAACGGCTGGTGGTCCTTCTGGTAGCTGAGGACTCGGCTTACGAGTTCCGGCCAGAGCCGCGCGGTCGTAGCCGCTCGGCGTGATGACTCTTCCGCCGTGGCCGAGAGCGCGCGGACGAACGCACCGAGCAGGTCCGACCGGTCAGCGAACGCATCGAGGTGCTCAAACAGCAGCTCGTCGTCCCCGTTCTCGATGAGAGTCAGCAGAGCGCGTGCCGAAATGAGAGCGTGCGTGCCCCGGTCATCCATATCACGCTCGTGGGCCACGAGCGCCCGACGTTGCGCAGCAAGCACAACCGTGAACAATTCCTTGGCACGCTCCGAGACGCAAACATCGGCCACCACGGCGGACGCGAGCGCCCGAAGGGCAGCATCAAGCCGATGGACGTAGAGAGCGTCGTCGGTTACTTGCTGCAGCGACTCGGCGATCGGATCGTCTAGGAAGACAGTGGCTCGTTGGCCCGCCTCCGCATCCCAGCCTCCAAGAGCGCAGTCACGCATCGTCTCGATCATGAGGTCAAGTGCATCCTCATGGTGGCATCGCCCACAATTCGCGCAGGGCACTTGCCACAAGTGGTCGAGGCCGCGAGCAAGGTGAACACGGACTTCATTCGGCAGCGCCGAAGCCAGGCCGGTCGCCGCTGCAATGACCCGCGTGTAGGTCTCCGACCCGTCGCCACCATCAAGGACAGTACGCACGTCGCTTGCGGCCGGCGACAAGAGAAGCGGCAAGACTCGGGCAGCCACCCGATCCGCGCCTTGCTCGAAATACGACTCCTCGGACTCGAACTGGCGCTCCTGGCCAGCGACTCCCGCAGCGGCAATGACGGTCTCGGAAGCGAATCGAAGCGACTCGTCCGGCAGGTCCATCCCCTCGACCAGGTACGCTCCGAGCGCAGCGGCAGCAACTGCGGACGGCGCATCCCACATACCCCCAGCGCCAAAAGCCGGTGGCTCTGCGAGGAGTTGCTCGGCGCTCTTCAAGTCCGCGATGAGCGTCTCAGCAGACCGTGGCTCAGCAAGGCCCTTCTGCGGATTGATGTGGTAGTCCACGAAGAGCCGCGTCGCTTCCTGTCCGCGCTGGATATCAACGCTTCCACTCTGGAGCGCATTCAGAAGCGGCTCGGGCGGAGTGCTCTGAATCATGACTTGTCCGTCCTCGGTTGCCTCGGCGCTGTAGGTGTCACGGTCCATTCCGCTCGCCCAACCGCGAACACTCACGAGCTGCCGCTCAACCTCAGCGTCATCAATGCGCGGCACGGCAGATCGGATCTCTTGCTCGGCTCGCTCGACAAGCAGCTGGGCCACTTGACGCAGGTCCTCGGCTCGGCTCTCGTCGGCGCGTAGGACAAGCATCATCGCCACCTCACGTAGCGACCAGCCTCGACGATCCCCGCCAACAACGCCGTCCGAGGACGCGGCCAACCCACTCGCCTCGTTTACAACTCGGCCGAACTCCAAGTGCCAGATCATCGGCTCCGACAGATACGAGTCAAGGAGTCCGTCGCTCTTCTCGATGTGACGAACCAACAGCCCGACAACGAATCCGACCATCGCTAGGCTCTCGCACCCGTCGAGCAGCACGGACACGATGTTGGTGAGAGGTATGTCCAGCTCGATCAGCTGGTCGCAGACCCGCTCCAGAGCCTGCAGCGCACTCATACACGGATAGGGACCGACTCCAGTGCCTCGGTACCAGATCCAGACATTCGAGTCCCCAACGTAGCTGCGAACGGCTCCGGTGACCTGCAACTCCGTGCGGTAGCTCTCCAACTCCTCATCGGAGACAGCGCCGTAGTGCCCAATACTGGCCAGCGTGCGCACTCGGGCACGCGCAGCATGGTTCAGCATCCGATTGATCACCCCGACCCCACCGCGAAAGTCGGTCTGAAGCAAGGGCATAAACGGGCCGCGGTACCACGCCGCATGCGGTACCCCGAGCCCAAGGAAGTCATGATCACGGATGCCGTCCTCGTGAAACCCAGACCCGTCTTCGTCCTCATCCAGGTAGTACGACTCCGTCATCTCGGCCAAGAAGCCCCGCGAGCGATGGGCCAGAGCACGGTCAGCCAAGGCCCCTTCGACCGCAGGACCGAGATCCCACGGTGCGTCGCTCGCAATCCGGCGCAGGATGGCTTCACCCTCATCGCCCAGATCTGGACCAAGGAGCGCCAGCAATTCAACCGTTACCTTGTCGGTGATCTCACGCGGCACATCCCGACTTCGGCGGCGTCGGCTTCGTGGGTAGCCGATCTCGTGGAACATCGCACTCTGCGCGGCAAAGCGTTCGTCGCGTTCGATCTCTTCAGGAGTCCGCGCCGCGCGTGCCGCTTCAGCTGCCGCTCTGGCCTCTTGCTGACGCTGGTCCGCTGCTACACACCAGGAAACCAGTTGCGCACGGAGCTGCTCTCGCAGTGCATCGCCCGCCGGAAGGTCGGCCACGATGAGGGATCGAAGCCAGTCACGAATCAAATCCTCGAGCTTTTCATCGCCACGCCACGCCGTGGCGCTTCCGAGCAGCTGCTTGATCAACGGCTCAACGGCGGTGACGCGGACCAGGTGTGAGGAGTCCCGAAAGCGCTGATCGATCAGCCGGCAGAGACGATGAAGACCCGTCTTGTTGTTCGCGCACAGTTCGGCCCACGCATCGACCAAGAGTGGCACCTGCTCAGCCAGCGTGAGGAGCGCTTCGCTAGGCACATCGGCCCATCGCTCTCCGTGGCCGGCCGTAACGACCGCGTCGAACGCATGCTGCAACCGCGCGAATCTCCCGGCAACAGGGTTCGCGGAGCTATCAGGTGCGGCGAGATACAGCTGACATGCGAGACGTGATGCCCCGAGTGACCAGCGCGGCATTCCCGCTGCCAACAGTCTGGCCGTGAGGTCGCCTGAGCCGAGGAGTAGCCGGGCCACGGCATAGCGCCGCACCTCGTCGTGAGCGAACTCCGGGCCAATCTTGAATGGCTCATCAGTTGTGGTTCGCAGGACGCCATCGCGCCGAAGTCCATCGAGCGCCGGACCGTCGAGAGTCGTGACGACGGGAAGTGGATCTCCGCCGGTGATCGCGAGTTCCGCCAGACGCAGCATCACCGCGTCACGGGCGTCGGGCATGCCGCGATCGACTTGCTCGTGGCGCCGGACAAGGCCAGACCACACTTGTTGCATCGCATCGGCGTCTGTCAGCGGCACACCGGATAGGCCACCACGGACCAGGAGGTCTACAACCACCAGCCGACGGAGCAATTCTCGAGCGTGAGCATTAGCGGCCAGCACCGAGACTTCGGGGAATGTCACAACGAGTTGGTCGACCTGCTCGTCCGTGAGTGCCTGGATTTCGAACGTAGCAACGCGGTCATGGTGAAGGTCAGCGATAGCGTCGTAGACCACCTTTCGCACGTCGTTCGATGTCACTGCCAATACGCGAACGTCGCTTCGGAAGGCGGCGTCCACTAGATGTTGGAGCTGCTCTGCTTTGCCTTCTGCCATAGCGTCCGCGCCGTCGATGACCAGCAGCCGTTCGGGAGCGCTCAGCTCACCCAGGACGGTCGAGAGGGGAGCGCCAAGCGCCTGTTCAAGCTCGATCGCCGTCGCCGGGAGGTGACGCAGATTGACGACGAGCGCCTGACATTCGTCGTCATCCTCGTTGGCAGCAGTTGCCACCTCGACAAGGGCTGCGCTCTTCCCCACGCCGGACTCGCCGTGAACCACCACCGCAGCGTTGGATGTGGCCAGCGCGCGCAGTTCGGTGACCGCTGCGCTGCGATCGATATGCGCCTGGTGGCTGCCGTCAGCCGAGGTGACCTGGTTCCCGACAGCGGCAACTGCCCGCTGGTGGAGGCCCTCCAATAGCTGCCAGGCTTCGTGGTGTCGAAGTGCCGTCGGCGCGATGACGTGGTGGGAGTCCCGTCGGAGGAGGTTCAAGTCGACGACGGCCGCCTTGGGCGCATACTCCGAGGCGAGCACATCGAGACGATCGCGGACTAGCGCCCCACCAGCGACGTCATGGTTTCGAGAGACCGTGATCAGGTCGTTCGCGATGTCGGCCCAGTCCGACTCGTCCGGCGATTCCAACCGGGGCATCATGACCTGAAGGCGCGACAGCAGCAGCCAGGTGCGCTGCGTGACCAGTTCGTCGGTTGGAGCCGCACCGGTTGCATCTTCGAGCGCCAGTTTCACCAAGCCTTGGAGATGGTCAAGACGTTCACGGATCACTCGCTCGAAGCGGTTCGGCTTTTGGACCAAGGCAACGAATGATGCGGCGTCGGACTGCCCACGAGCGAGCCCGGCAAGTTCTGCCAGTTGCGACGCATGAGCCCGGTGGCCGGCAACCACGAGCCCAATCTCATGCTCGACGTCTGGACCTACGTCTTTCGCAAGCTCACCCAGGAGCGATCCGATCAGCTTGCGAGTCTTCTCATCCCCCTTAACGATCGATGGCGCACGGCGAACCGCGAGCGCCAACACAAGGGACGGCGCGGCTTCAGTCGGCCGCTTGGCGCGGACGATTAGGTCGTCGGCGGTGTGCTCCGGGGACTGTTGGAAGGCGACGCTCACGACCGATCGCCCGTCGCCGAGGTCGCTCGACCCAAGGCCCGTCAGCAACTGCACGAGATAGCGAACCGCAACCTTGCGTTCGAATGTGACGCCTCCACCGCCCGTGGCGTAGGGGCTCATTGCATCACCAGCGGATGCTGGCTCCTCCGCGTGATCAGACTTAGCCATGGCCTACCTCGCACCTTAGAGCGCCAGTCGCGCCGCCACACTGTCCGACTTTGTTGCCGCAAAGCGCTCTGCCTGGGAACGACTTGGCTCCGAGATTCAGGTCGATGGGGCGAGTACCTCGAAACCGTTCGATGTGGTGATGCTCAAGCTGGGTCATACGGGCTGGTCCCCGACGTTGGTCTCGATCATTTCCAGCAAGGCCTCTGCCGTGGGGACGCGATCGCCACGCACCTGTGCCATCTAGCGGTGTGGACACTGCGGCCTCCTAGGAACCGTCGGATCCCTATTGTCGCGTAGACGGTCGGTCGCTTCACTTTGCGGCAGGCGGGGTTGGTATCGCCCCAGCGCGGTTGCCGCATGTCCCATCCAGAGAGGTTGGTAGCTACCTCGGCTACTCGGGATGGGATGCGGTTGGTGCCCCCGGCAGGAATCGAACCTGCGACCAAGAGATTAGAAGGCTCCTGCTCTATCCGCTGAGCTACGGGGGCTCAATGCGACAATCAGGCTACCGCAGGGCGGCACTCAGACCGCTTTGGCAGCCGCCACGAGCACCTGTGCGAGATTGGGCACACCTTCTGCCCTGAACACCTCGGCTCCCTCAGCGTTCAGCACGATCACGGTGGGTGTGGCGCGGATGCCGGCTGCCTGCGCACGCTCCTCGTGAACCACGACGTCGAAGACCGTCACCCGGGCATCCGGTACCAGCCGCTCGGCCTCCGCGAGAACGCCCCTCGTCTGCAGGCACGGCTCGCAGAACGCCGACGTGTACAGGTGCAACTCCACGATCGCGATTGTAAGTCGTATGGCACTTCCATCGTGCGCCGAGAAGGCAGCGTGCCCGCACCGGTCACAGCTGGAGAGTCGGCGGGCGCCGATAGACTTCACCGCATGCCGGCTGCGAATGACGCCCTCGTCTGGATCGACTGCGAAATGACCGGGCTCGACCTGGAGAAGGATGAGCTCGTCGAGATCGCGGTAGTGATCACTGATTTCGACCTGGTGCCTCTCGATCCCGGCATCGACATCGTGATCAAGCCCGACCAGAGCGCGCTGGAGAACATGGGCGACTTCGTGCGCAAGATGCACACGACGAGTGGACTGATCGAGGAGATTCCGAGCGGCAAGAGCCTGGCCGAGGCCGAGTACGAGGTGATGGAGTACATCCTCAAGTACGTGCCCGGAGAGCAGAAGGCGCCCCTGGCCGGCAATTCGATCGGGACCGACCGGATGTTCCTCGCCAAGTTCATGCCGCGTCTCGATGCGCACCTGCACTACCGCAATGTGGATGTCTCGTCCATCAAGGAGCTCGCCAGGCGCTGGTTCCCGCGCGTGTACTTCAGCGCACCGGAGAAGAACGGCGGGCACCGGGCCCTGGCCGATATCCGTGAGTCGATCCGAGAGCTCGACTACTACCGGCGTGCGGTCTTCACCCCCGAGCCCGGGCTCAACTCGGATCAATGCCAGAAGATCGCCGCGGATGTGGTGAAAATCTGGACCCCCCGCATGTAATACAATCGTGTGGTTGCCTGCGCGCGGGCGGCATGGTGGGTGTAGCTCAGTTGGTAGAGCGCCTGGTTGTGGTCCAGGAGGTCGCGGGTTCAAGCCCCGTCACTCACCCCAAGGAGAGCCGAGAGCAATGCGAGTTTGCTCGGATTGCCGAGGCCGACGCAGGGGTTGAGGCGCGTCAGCGCCGATCACCCCAAGGAGAGCCGAGAGCGATGCGAGTTTGCTCGGACCTCCACAGTCGAATGCCGGGGCCGGTCAGACTGCGGCAGGAGCCTGCCGGGCACCGGCGTCCCAGCCGAGGACGAACGCGGCGAGGGCTGCCAGATCGCGCAGAGTGTCTACGTGGGTCGGCTCTATCGGGTGCGCCGCAGAGTCGGCCACGCACAACGTGCCGACCGGATCGCCGTCCGGTGAGTGAATGGGCACCGCGGCGTAGAACCGCAGCCGTGCTTCTCCGGTGACCAGGAGGTGATCGTGCACCCTTGAGTCGAGGGCAGTGTCTTCGATCAGGAGGGTCTCGCCGAGATATGCCTCGCTGGTGCACACCCCCTCCCACTCGCTCGCCCGCTCGGCACTCACACCGCGGTGCGAGAGGAACCGCACGGAGCCGCCGCGGACCATGCTCAGCACAGCGACCGGAACACCGAACGTGCGCGCCGCAATGCCTGTGATGCGATCGAACGCGTGGGCGAGCGACGGCGCGGGCAGGGTATCCCCGGGCGTCGCACGGTGCCTGCTGCTCTCGGCAAGCTCCAGCGCACGCAGCGCCTGCACGAGCTCGCGGCCGACTGGACGATCACCGGGATCACGACTCGTCATCGCGACCAACAGCATCCGCCATGCGTCCGGCAGACCGTCGGGGATCACCGGATCTGACGTGAGACGGGCAAGCGCAGACTGCACCGGAGTGCCGGGGAAAGTCAGCGTGCGGGTATGGCATTCGAGTAGAACGAGGCCGAGTGCGTACACGTCGCTGGCGCCCGTGAGCTCGTCGCCACGCGCCTGCTCGGGGCTGAGGTACGCCGCCGTGCCCGTGGTGATGCCTTCCATGGTTGCGCGCTCGGCGCCAGTGGCCAGAGCGATGCCGAAGTCGGTGAGGCGCGCCCGGGTGCGTCCGTTCTCGTCCGAGACGACCAGCACGTTCCCCGGTGTCAGGTCGCGGTGGATCACGCCGCGCGCGTGCACATACTCCAGCGCTTCGGCGAGATCGCATCCGATTTCGGCGATGTGACGCAAGGAAAGCTGCGTACGTTCGAGATGTCTGCGCAGATCGAGGCCATCGACACGTTCGAGCACGAGATAGCGGTGCGGAACGCCCTGCGGGTCGGGGGCGATTCCGGCATCGATGAGGCTGACGATCGCGTGATGGCTGAGGCCGGCGAGCACGTCGATCTCCGCCTCTTGCCGCGTGGAGTCCTCCCCGGAGATCGCGTGCTTGAAAACCTTCACGGCGACCTCGCGACCGAGATGCTCGTCGATCGCCGAGTAGACGACCGACATCCCGCCTTCGCCGAGGGTGCCGATGATCGTGTACCTGGAGGGTGGCCGCCCGCCCGTCTCGCCAGGCACCGACTGGAGGCCACCGTCGGTTGCCGGGTCGGTGATCGTCGCCATGAAGCCGTCACCTGAGTGAGCACCGCCGGTTCGCGCACTGGCGGGATCGGTCGCCGCGGCGCCGCCGAAGCGCGGAATGGACTGAGGGTCGGTCATCGGGTCCTCGGGGGGCTGGTCCGAAATGCTTTCGGAGACGGTCTGGCGGGGGCCACCGGTCGAACGAGTGTACCCTCTGCACCGCCCGTCCTCGTCGGAGATTGCATGAGATGACGTCGGGTCGGCACGCGCCGGGGCCCACGGTCGTTCATGGCACGCTGTGTGGTGTGATGAACATGGATGCGGAGGTCTTCGAGCGTCTCGTCGTCGATGAGCTGGATGCGCTCCCCGACGAGATGGTCGACGGGCTCGAGAATGTCGTCTTCCTTGTGGAGGACCGCCCGTCCGACGGTTCGCTGGACCTGCTCGGCGAGTACGACGGCATCGCCATCACCGAGCGTGACAGGTACGGGTTCGGCGAGGTTCCCGATCGCATCGTGCTCTACCGCGAGCCGCTGCTCGCGATCAGTTCCGACGAGCAGCAATTACGAGACGAGGTGCACATCACGCTGGTGCACGAGATCGCGCACTTCTATGGGATCGACGACGACCATTTGCACGAGCTCGGCTGGGCGTAGCACCATCCCTCGGGAGGATTCGACGAACCCAACCCGCGGCGCACTGGGGCGGACCGCGGCGCCGTTCAGCGCGCCGGGTTGTCCTCGGGGTCGCTCTCGTAGGGATCGCTGTCAGGCGCGTTGAACGAGTACCGCACGTGCAGTTGACCATGCACCTCACGACCGTCGAGCGCCGTGTACTCGAACTGCGACTCGATGCCATCGATGGCAGCGTACGCACTCACCTTCTCGTCATACTTGCCGCCGATGAGGTAGCGGCGGTCGGCCGTGCCGGCGAGCGGCCCATCAACGTATTCGACGATGTACTCGATTGCCGTGTCGCTCATGACACCACGGTACCGCGAGGACGTGCGCCGGTCGCGGCCCGCCGGGATCACTCGGTCGTATCGATGGCCGCATCGGCCATCGACACCGGCTCCTCACGCTCGACGAAGCGCTCCCACTGTTGCTGCCAGCTGTCCCAGTGCGTGTCGAAGCCGCCCGCGTCGCGGGCCAACGCCCTGCGCTTGCGCACGTCGTCGGCGGCCGTGAGCCAGACACGCAGGTCGGCGAGCGATGCAGCGCGGCGGGTGAGGCATCCACAACCCTCGACGATGAGCGCATGGTCAGTAGTCACGCGGTTCCACTCGGCAGGCTCCGACGCCGCCCAGTCCCATCGCCGCCACCGACCGGTGCCCGTCGTTCGAAGCGGCCCCAACAGTTCGTCGGTCACCTGCACGGATGCCGCGTCGAGGCCATCCCACCCGGGATAGAGGTCGTCCATACGAACGAGCCGTGGCGGGGACACGGGCCATGCGGCCACGACCGCATCCGCGAACGTCGATTTGCCCGCACCGCTGGGGCCGTCGATGAGTACGATCGGATGCTCGGCTCGAGCCAACGCACGCCCGACCACGTCTCGCACCTCTACCGACTCGGCGGCGCGCACCGATCCAGTCGCCTCAGCCGATGACAAAACGCCAGCTTCCGGTGATCACAGACACCGTGACCGCGAGTGCCGCGACGACCACGCCGACACCGACCACGATCCAGTCACGCGCACCGAACCGCGAAGGACGCGCCCAGGTGCGGACGGCCGAGCTGCCGAAACCGCGCGCCTCCATCGCCGTGGCCAGTGAACTGGCGCGCCGGATCGAGAGCACGAACAGCGTGAACGCCTGACCGAGCGCGCGCTTCACCACGCCGCGCCCGGCGATCCCCCGCGCTCGTCTGGCCAAGCCCAGCGCGCGCCAATCGTCGGCGAAGAGGCCCAGTAGCCGGAATGCGGCAAGAGCGCCGAGCACGAACCGCGACGGCAGGTGCAGCACCTGGGCGAGGCTGTCCGCAAGGTCGGTCGGGTCGACCGTGATGAAGAGCAGCACGGCGGGCACGCCGACTGCGAGGATGCGCAGCGCCGTGGCGATCGCGAGGCCGATGGACCCGTCGCTGATCTCGATCAGCCACCAGTGCAGGAGTATTCGACCCGATGACCGCCCGTAGAGCAGGGTGGTCGCTCCAGCCAATGCCGCGGCCACCACGATCGGGCTCAATCGCAGCAGCGCCGCGCGGACCGGGAATCGCAGGCACGCCAGCAGCGCGCACTCTGCTACCAGGGCCACCGCTGCCGACACCCAGTCGATGCTGGCAAGGAGCGCCAGCGCTATCGCGAAGGACGCGCCGAGCTTCGCCACCGGGTTCACCGAAGCGAGGCGGGTCGCACGCAGAGGCTCCGTGAACGTCACGACGCCTCCACCAGCCCGCCGACGACCGCCAACTCACGGCGATTCGCGCCGAGCGCGCCGACCAGTTCAAGGTCGTGAGTGGCGAGCACCAAAGCACTTCCCGCGTCACGCACCTCTGCGAGGAGAGCGACGAGTTCGCTCCAGGTGACGGCATCCTGGCCGAATGTCGGTTCGTCGAGCACGAGCATCCGGGGTGCTGTCACGATCGCGGTCGCCACCGAGAGCCGACGTTTCTGACCGCCGGAGAGCGTGAACGGGTTGGCACGGGCGAACGCATCCAGTCGCAGCCTCACCATCACGTCGTCGATCACGGTGTCCGCCTCCTGGCCATGGATGCCCGCGGCTCGCGGGCCGATCGCGAGCTCCTCCCGTACCGTGGCTGCGACGAACTGGTGCTCGGGGTTCTGGAAAACCGACCCGATTCTCGTGACCAGGGCTGCCGGCTTCCAGCGGAACGGCGATGCCGCGAGCCCACTCCGCACATCGTCTCCCGCAGTGACACTCCCGGAGATCGGCGGCAGGAGCCCACCGAGCGTCAGCGCGATGGTGCTCTTTCCCGCACCGTTCGGCCCCGTCAGCGCCAGCGCGGACCCGGCACGTACCGCTAGGTCACCGACCGGGATTCGCGGACCCCGCGATCTGCCTACTGTGAGGTCGTTTCCGGAGAGGATCACGCCCCCGGGCGCACCAGCCGGTCGGAGACCATTCTCGGCCGGCGGCCTCTGCTCCCGAGGCAGCCAGACGCCCGCCTCGGTCAGCTCCGCGCGCCTTCTCTCGAACACCGCTCTCGGATGGCCGTCCGCGAGGAGACCCCCACCGCCGTCGAGTACGACCACCCGGTCCACGAGATCGAGCCACACGTCGACCCGGTGTTCCACGACGATCAGCGTCGCACCCGTGACGTCGAGCGCCGCGCGGACGGCGTCACGAACCTCGACGACGCCGTCCGGATCGAGGTTCGCGGTCGGCTCGTCCAGCAGCAGCGCGCCCGGCCGCATCGCGAGCAATCCGGCAAGTGCGAGCCTCTGCTTCTGTCCCCCGCTGAGCGCCGACGTCGAATGCCTTGCGTCGACGTCGAGGCCGACGGCATGAAGGGCGGCGTGCACCCGCGGCCAGATCTCGTTGCGGGGCACACCGATGTTCTCGCACGCGAACGCCACGTCGTCGCCCACCCGTGCCAGCACGGCCTGCGATTCCGGGTCCTGCAACAGCAGTCCGGCTCTGCCGCGTACGCTCGCAGGGTCCGAACGGTCGACGAGCAGCCGTCCCTCGGCCTCTCCGTCGTCGTCGCCGCCGAGAACCCCCGCGATGCCGGCCAGCAAGGTGCTCTTGCCCGACCCGGACCCGCCGAGGAGCAGGATGCGCTCCCCCGGCTCCACGACGAGGTCGAGATCACGTAGGGCCCAGGCAGCACGGCCGGCATGCCGCCAGCCCCACCCGGCCGCATGGATCGCGGCCGGGTGCGGGTCCAGCATCGAGACCTGAGAGCGGCTCATACTCGCTCCGTCACCTCACGACCCGAGCCGAACCTGCTCAGGGCTCCGGTCTTGGCGAGCCCCTTCACGATCGCCCAGGAGCCGAGACCGCCGATGACCGCGCCGGAGAGGATCGTGCCCGCCGCATACACGACGGCGAACGATGCCTTGGCTCCCGGGTACCAGACCAGCAGGTCGAGCACCGACTCTCCGACCCCTGCACCTGCGCCGGCGAGCAGGGCCACGAACCAGTTCCACCGTGCATACAGCACGATCAGGAACACGAGCTCGGCACCTGCGCCCTGCACGAGCCCGGAGAGCAGCGTGAGCGGACCCCACTGCGTACCGATGAGCGCCGAGACGGTCGCCGCCACCAGCTCGGTGAACAGCGCGGCACCCGGCTTGCGCACGACGAGCCCGCCGAGCACACCAGCGAAGAGCCACGGTCCGTTGATGATGCCCTGGAGCCCGGGAAGCGCTGCGGTGATCGGGGCGCCGACCGGGTTGGATGCCTGATCCCAGACCCAGAAGACCAGCCCGGCGACGACGGCGAGGACGGCGGCGACGACGATGTCAACGACGCGCCAGCGGAGAACTCTGCGGGTCCGCCCGGGGGCGGCTGCGATGGTTGTGTGCACGATTCGTGCCCTTTCGTTCGATCAAACGTGGGCACGGGTGGATGCCCCGCACGTGCGGAGCGCCCCAGAGACGGCCTCCCTGCGCTGGCATGACCCAGATCAGGTTCGACGGTCGAAGGTTGGAGTACCTTCCTCTCAGCCCGGCTCACCGGACTCCCGTGTTCGAGTGCCGATTATAGTCAGCGTCACAGTTCTGAGGACGGCTCACAGGTGTCGGCCGATTCCCCGGCGAAGCCCCAGGAGACGAGCGCGTAGTCTGGAGCGCAGGCCCGCGCCCGTTCGCGGGTCTTCACGAGGAGGCAGCCATGGTCATCATGTGGGTGCTCCTCGTCGTAGCACTGGCATTCGTCATTCTGCTGCGCATCTACGTCATGCGGATGCGCAAGTTCGAACGCATCGTCGCCGAGCGCAGGGCGGAAGCGGTACGGCTCGCCGCCGCTCGTGCGGCCCGGGACGCCGCAGCCCGCCGCGCGCGCGAATTGGAAGAGGCCGAGGGACGGGCGAGCACGGAGTGAGGTGAGGCGTGGCCGGGGTTCCCGGGGACGCGTTCGCATCCCGGGACGGCGCACCCCCGGACGGCGCAGGGCCGAGCGAATCGGCCGCGAATCGGCCGAGCGACTCAGCGACGTCGACGACGCAGGGCGCGGAAGATCAACGCGACACCACGGGTGGCGACCCAGGCGAACGGGATCGCGACAGCGAGCAGCGCGATCGGGTTCGGCTCGAACCGCACGCCGGTCTTGTCTTTGATGTAGGCGCCGATCGGAACACTGGCACCTCCGCCTCCACCACCCGAGCCCGACGCCGGATCCTGCGTTCCCTCCCCTCCGCCGAACCCGAACCAGGCGAGCGCCACCGGTATGACGGTCACGTCGTCGAGTTTCACCGGTTCGCCGTATGCGGTGCGAACACCAGCAGTGGACTTGACGGAGTCGGCGAGCTTGAGCACGAAGTCAGCCATGGGTTCACGCTACCCGGGCGTTTCCCGCTCGCGCAGCACCTTCGCGTTCGCAGTGTCGCCGACACGGCGCGGCTGCGTTCCGACCAAGGCGGCCGACGTGACCGTTCCTGCCCCGAAGCGCGCCGCGACGCGGTCGATGGCGTGTTCGGCGTCTCGCCAGTCCTCATCGGGATCCCAGAGCAGGGGCGCATTCGATCCGTCCGGCACGAGCTGCTCGGCTCGTACGCCGAGGAGCCGGACGGCGTCGCCCGCCTGCAGTACGGCATCCAGCAGGGATGCCGCCTCCTCGTAGAGGCGACGTCCGACGTTTGTAGGCTCGGCCAACGTGCGCGAGCGGGAGATGGTGCGGAAGTCCCCGTAGCGCAGTTTGAGCGCCACAGTTCTCGCCGTGAGACGGTGTGCGCGCAAACGCGCGGCAACCTGTCCGGAAAGCCGGAGCAGCTCACGCCGCAGCACCGAGGCATCAATCACGTCATGCTCGAACGTTTGCTCGTGTCCGATGCTCTTCTCCCGGGACTCGGGTTCTACGCCGCGCGGATCGACGCCGTTCGCGAGTTCGTGCAGCCGCATTCCCGAGGCGTCACCCACCCACCGGCGTAGTACGCCGGGCGGCGTCGCCGCGACGTCGCCGACAGTGCGGAGACCGTAGCGATGCAGGGTCTCTTGCGTCGACGGACCGACGCCCCACAGCGCGCCGATCGGCAGTGGATGCAGGAATGCGAGCGTCTCGGCCACCGGGATGACGAGCATCCCGTCGGGCTTCGCCCTGGTCGAGGCCAGCTTCGCCATGAACTTCGTGCCGGCGACGCCGACCGAACACGTCAAGCCCGTTTCGGCGAGAACGCGGCGACGGATGCTCGCGCCGATACTGGAAGGCGCTCCCAGCAGCCGTGCAGCGCCCGCGACATCGAGGAAGGCCTCGTCGATGCTGACCTGTTCCACCAACGGCGTCACGTCGCCCAGGATGGCCACCACCTGCGCCGAGTAGTGGGCGTACTTGTCGAAATGCGGCTCCAGCACGACCGCGTCTGGGCACAGCCGAAGCGCCTGCGCAACCGGCATCGCGCTGCGCACGCCGGCCCGTCGCGCTTCGTAGGTGGCGCTTGAGACGACCGATCGACCGGATGCGTGCCCCACGATCGCCGGACGCCCGCGCAGTTCCGGACGGTCCAGCAACTCGACGGAGGCGTAGAAGGCATCCATGTCGACGTGCAGCTTCGTCGCACCCACATCATCGACGGGCCCGACAGTCACCTGCCTGTCTCGCCCGTCGCCGCGTCCCACGCGTTTCAGTTTCGCACCGGCGTCTGACAGGCGATCGAGCTGTGGCGGAGAATGCCAGCATTCTCCGCCACAGCGATCGAGCCTGTTGAGCGGCGAAGCCGGGAACACACACGCGATTGAGGCGAAAGTCGTGAACGCCTCGGTGCGTCACAGTGCCTGTCGAGCAGCGAAGTCGCGAACAGGGTCACAGTCGTGATCACACGCGACCAAGGCATCCACCCGCACCCGGCACATGCCGGATAGCGTTATCTCATGCATTTCAGATACCTGGGAAACAGCGGACTCAAGATCTCCGAGATCATCTACGGCAATTGGCTCACTCACGGTTCTCAAGTGGAGAACGACACGGCGACGGCGTCAGTGCACGCCGCGCTCGACGCCGGTATCACCACCTTCGACACGGCGGATGCGTATGCGAACACCGCGGCGGAGAAGGTACTCGGCGACGCACTGAAGGGCCAGCGCCGACAGTCGCTCGAAATCTTCACCAAGGTGTACTGGCCGACCGGACCCGGAGGGCACAACGACACCGGTCTGAGCCGCAAGCACATCATGGAGTCCCTGCACGGCTCGCTCGAGCGCCTCGGCACCGACTACGTCGACCTCTACCAGGCGCACCGGTACGACTACGAGACCCCGCTCGAGGAGACCATGCAGGCGTTCGCCGACCTGGTGCACGCTGGCAAGGTGCTCTACGTCGGCGTCAGCGAGTGGACGGCCGAGCAGTTGCGCGCAGGCCATTCTCTGGCGAAGGACCTCGGATTCCAACTCATCTCCAACCAGCCGCAGTACTCCATGCTGTGGCGCGTGATCGAGGAGAAGGTCGTTCCTGCCTCGGAAGAGCTGGGAATCTCGCAGATCGTGTGGTCGCCGGTCGCACAGGGCGTGCTGACGGGCAAGTACAAGCCGGGAGCAGAGTGGCCAGAGGGCAGCCGCGCAACCGACGACAAAGGCGGTGCGAGCGCGATCAAGCGATTCCTGACCGATGAAGTGCTCACGGCGGTGCAGAAGCTTCAGCCGATCGCGGACGAGGCGGGGCTGACCCTCGCCCAGCTCGCCGTCGCCTGGGTGCTGCAGAACCCGAACGTGGCCGGTGCCATCGTGGGTGCGTCCCGTCCGGAGCAGGTGGAGTCGAACGCCGAGGCGGCGGGCGTCGAGCTCGACGAAGCGCTGCTCGCACGCATCGACGAGGCGATCCTTCCCGTCGCGGTGACGGACCCATCGCACACGAAGTCGCCGGAGTCGCGCGTCGTCTGAACCTCGCTGGTCGAGCGCGTCGAAATCGCGGCTCTGGCACGGTTTCGACGCGCTCAACCAGCGGTAGGTGCGCTCGACGAGTGGCAGGTGCGCACAGACGCTCGCTCACACCAGCGCGGCGACGAGCGGCTCGAACCAACGGCGGAATGCAGCATGGTCGTCGCGCAGGCTCCAGCTGACGACGATCGTGTCGGGCCCGACGACCCAGGCGCCGGGCTCCGCCAGAGGCAGCGCCTCGATGTCGAGCCGAAACGAACCGGCTTGCCTGCGCAGCTCGTGTTCACGCTCTCGCACGATGTCGACGATATCGGCCGAATACTGCGGATGGTGGGCCACGTCGTCAGCGACATACTCCACGCGTCGATCTCGTGCCCACGCGACGGCATCTTGAAAGCGCTCGATGACGAGATCCTGCAGCGCCAGTTCGCGATCGAATGCGGCGAAATGCGGCGGCAGAAACACGGTGCTCCACGATCCGATCGCGTTCGCGCGCAGCACCGCTCGCCGCCACCAGTGCATCCACTCGTCGCCGAGCTGTGCGTACGGGTCCGCTCTGGAGGCGAGCGACGAAGTCGGCGCAGCAGCCGCGAGGACGCGATCCGGAACCGGACGACGCTGCACGGCCGGCACGACAGCAGGCAGCACGGGATCGCCGACGCTCGCAAGCCCTGCGAGGTCGCGAAGACAGAGTCCGATCAGCAGGTCGAGCGGGCAGTCCTCCGTCACCCGCCACCGCAGCGTGCCCTCCACGAGCATGATCTCAGAATAGAATCCCGCGCCGACACCGGCACCGGATTGTCATCAGATCACCCCAGAGGGCTGACGTCACGTCCTGAGGTTTCGGCATCGACGTACAGCCACGCGGTCTCTCCTGTGGAGAGAGTGACCGCGACGCGCGTGTAATCGTCCACTTCGTAGTCGTCTGCGGCCGCCAGATCGTCGTCGGTCAGTTCGAGCACGACGCCCTCCACAATGTCGGCGGGATCGCCCGTCGCACGCGCGAACGGATGCTCGGCGCTCCCGCTCAGTTCGACGACGTGCTGGTCGGAGATTGCGACGGTGTCGAGCACGTAGCCGGAGAGCGCGGCGGCACGCATGGGCATCGGTCTGCCGAAGGTGGCCGCCTGCACCGACGCGAACTGCAGGGTGCCGTAGGAGAACAGGAGATGGTTCACGATTCGGTGCCCCGGTTCGCGTCGGCATCCGGGGCGTCGGGGGCCGTGCCGTCGACACCCGGGGCCGTCAGCAAGAGGTACTCCGGCACCTCGGCCCGCTCGTACGGGCCCGCGCCGTCAGCCCTGAACTGCGGTTCGTCGAAGGCCACGACCCAGACCCGGCCGGAGAGGCGTTCCACCTGGAACGCGCCTCCCGCGACCCGCGACGCACTGGCCACGATGACCCCTGTGGGATCGCCCACCCATCCCTTGGGGCCCTGCCGCTCGTCGTCGATCACGTGCACCTGAACTCCGACGCCGAACGAGTCCTCGGTTCTCACCCGCTCACGTGGTTCGCGTCGTCTCCACACGAGTGTCATTGTCCCATCTGCGCCGTGGAGCCCGCGCCGGGTCAACCGCCGAGTCGGTCGGCGACGACACGGCCCACCTGCAGGGAGTCGCTCGGGCGAGCATGATGGAGGCATGACACGCGTGGCGATCATCGGTGCACACGGCAAGGTCGCGCAGCAGCTCATGCGGGTGCTGTACGACGAGGGCGATGACTTCATAGGGATCGTGCGGAACGAGGATCACGCCGACGACATCTATCGATTCGGGGGCGAGGGCGTGCTGCTCGATATCGAGCTCGCGGACGCTGAGGCGCTCGCCCATGCCGTCGAAGGAGCCGACGCGATCGTGTTCGCCGCCGGTGCGGGACCGGGCTCCGGTCCTGAGCGCAAGGCCACCGTCGACTTCGGCGGTTCGGTGAAGTCGCAGCGCGCGGCCGAGCTGGCGGGCATCCGCCGGTTCGTCCAGGTCTCAGCGTGGGGCGCCGACGACGCCGTCTCGGACGATGCCGACGAGTCGTGGCGCGCGTACGTCGCCGCCAAACGCGATGCGGATGCCGAGCTGAGGGGGAGCTCGCTCGACTGGACGATCGTGCGCCCGGGCTCGCTCACACTGGATGAGGGTACGGGCCTCGTCGAGGCGGCGCCTCGGGTGGAACGCGGCTCGATTCCTCGTGAGGACGTCGCGCGCGCGATCACCGCGACGCTGCGGAATCCCGGTACCGTGAGAACCCAGTTCGAGCTCGTCTCCGGGTCGACTCCGATCGACGAGGCGATCGCGAGGGTCGCCGCGGGCGACTGATCCGCTCGGCACAAGCGGGCGGCGAAACGCGAACGACGCGAATGTGAGCGAATGAAGGAATGAACCAACGCGTTCCCCGGTTCTGGAACACGCACGACGACGCTCTGCGCGACGGCGATGCAGCGACGACCGCCATCGAGAAGGGCCACCACATGTCATTCGCCGACTGGCTCCACGTGCAGCAGCGGGCGCACCTCGACTTCGGCGAACGCCTCACACTGGTCACCGACTGGAGCGCACCGACGCCCGACGATGGCTGGGACGTGAGTGCGCTGGTGCGCCACGTGATCGAGGAGCAGCAGTGGGTTCCGCTGCTGCTTGCCGGGCGCACTGTCGGCGAGGCGCGGTCGCGGCTGGAGCCGCTGGGCGACGATCTCGCGCTGGAGTGGGAGCGGTACTCGGCGGAGGCGACGCTGGCGTGGGCATCCGTCGACCCTGATGCCATGGTGAACCTCTCGTACGACACCGTGCCGGCGAGCGCCTATCTGCGCGAGCAGGCCTCTGATGTGATCGTGCACACCTGGGACCTGTCCCGTGCCGTCGGCGCCGACGAGAACCTCGACGAGGCGCTCGTGGCGGCCGCCTGGACCGTGTTCGAGCCGCAGAAGGACACATTGGAGGCAAGCGGCCTGTTCGCCTCGCCGGTGCCGATCGCCCAGGACGCCTCGCTGCAGTCCCGTCTGCTCGCCCTGACCGGCCGGGACGACCGCATCGCCGCCTGAGTCCTCGGCTCCCGCCCTACGCTGGGCACATGACCGAATCCGTCGAGCGCCCCTGGTTGTCGAGTTACGCGGACGGCGTTCCCGCCGACATAGAGCCGCCGGCCGGATCGCTGCCGCGCCTCATCGAGGACTCCGTCTCTGCCTATGGGGAACACGTCGCGCTCGAGTTCTTCGGTGCCACCACAACGTACCGGCAGCTCGGCGATGCCATCCAGCGCGTCGCGGGCGGGCTCGCGGCGCTCGGCGTGGGCGCCGGCGACCGGGTGGCGATCGTGCTGCCCAACTGTCCGCAGCACGTGATCGCGTTCTATGCCGCCCTGCGTCTGGGCGCCGTGGTCGTCGAGCACAATCCGCTCTACACGCCGCGGGAGATGCGACACCAGTTCGAGGATCACGGTGCCACGATCGCCATCGCATGGACCAAGGTCGTCGCGACGTTGCAGGACATGCCGGCCGATATCGGACTGAAGACCATCGTGGCCGTCGACATCGTGGATGCCATGCCCGCGCGCATGCGCTTCGCCCTGGGGCTGCCGGTGAAGAAGGCGCGGGAGTCCAGAGAGAGGCTGCGTTCACGCGTCACCGGTGCGGTCGGCTGGGGCTCACTGATGAAGGCGGAACCGCTCGACGCATCCGTTCCGCGGCCCGAGGTCGGCGACCTCGCGCTCATCCAGTACACGAGCGGCACGACGGGGGCGCCGAAGGGTGTGATGCTCAGCCACGCCAACCTGGCGGCGAACGCGGCGCAGGCGAGGGCGTGGGTGCCGACCGTGCCGCGCGGTACATCCGTCGTCTATGCGGTGCTCCCGCTGTTTCACGCGTACGGGCTCACACTGTGTCTCACGTTCGCAATGAGCATGGGGGCCAGGCTCGTGCTCTTCCCTTCGTTCGACGCCGACATGGTGCTGCAGGTCGTGAAGAAGCGCCCAGCGACGTTCCTGCCTGCTGTTCCGCCGATCTACGAACGCCTCGTGACGGCCGCGGAAGCCAGGGGCGTGTCTCTGGCGGGCATCCAGATCGCGATCTCGGGTGCGATGAGCCTGCCGTCGACGATCGTCGACCTGTGGGAGAACGAGACCGGCGGATACCTCGTGGAGGGGTACGGGCTGAGCGAGGCATCCCCCGTGCTCATCGCCAACCCGGTGGGCAGCACCCGTAAGGCCGGAACCGTCGGGCTCCCGCTTCCCAGCACACAGCTGCGCGTCGTCGATCCCGACGATCCGGACCGCGTTCTCGGGTACGGCGAGCCCGGTGAGCTGCAGGCTCGCGGTCCACAGGTGTTCGGCGGCTACTGGCATAAGCCCGAGGAGACGGCGAAGGTGCTGGATGCCGACGGCTGGCTCCGCACCGGAGACGTCGTCACCATGGACGAGCAAGGCTTCGTGAGCATCGTCGACCGCATCAAGGAGCTCATCATCACCGGCGGATTCAACGTGTCGCCTACCGAGGTGGAGGAGGAGCTGCGCGCGTACGAGGGCATCGCCGATGTCTCGGTCGTCGGACTGCCGCACTCCCGAGGCGGCGAGGACGTAGTGGCGGCCGTGATCATGAAACCCGGCACGCCGTTCGATGAGGAAGCCATCCGTGCATTCGCGAGGTCGACGATGACACCGTACAAGGTTCCGCGCCGCGTGTTCGAGGTGGACGAGCTGCCCAGGTCGATCGTCGGCAAGGTGCTGCGCAGGCAGGTCGTGGATCTGTTGACGACGCGGGTCCGAGACGACGATTCCGGCGAGGCGTGAAACGCTCGACGCGAGCGATGCCTTCGGCGCCGGCCGTGCTGCGGCGCGCCCGCCGGACGCGAAGGCCAGTGCGTGTCAGCATCATGCCGTGACATTCACCCTCGATCCTGACGGCCGGAACCGATCGCGCCTCCGCCTGATCTCGATGCTCGTCGTCGGCGTGCTCGTTGCGGTGACGATCGGCCTGACCGCGTCGTGGTGGTACGCAGCGGTCGGCGGCTGGGCTGCGGCGTGTGCGGTGTACATCCTCTGGGTCTGGCTCGTCGTGGGACGGTTCGACGGCGCCACGACCTGGACGCATGCCACCAGAGAAGACCCTGGACGGGCCGCCAGCGATCTGCTGGTGGTCTGCGTCACCGTGGCGAGCCTCGGGGCCGTGGCCATACTGCTCTTGCACACGAGCAAAGCTCACGGTGGCGCTCAGGTCGTCGGAGCGTTGATGGCCGTCGTCAGCGTCGCACTGTCGTGGACGCTCCTGCACACGCTGTACGCGTTGAGATACGCGCGCATCTACTACCAGGAACCCGTCGGCGGCATCGACTTCAACGACGACGAGGACCCGCGCTACGTCGACTTCGCCTACCTGGCTTTCGATCTGGGAATGACGTTCCAGGTGTCGGACACGAGCATCCGCTCGACGCAGCTGCGCGCCGTGATCCTTCGGCACACCCTGCTGTCATACGTCTTCGGCACGGTGATACTCGCCACGACCGTCAACCTCGTGGCCGGGCTCATGCCCTGACCCGACGCCTGGCCCGCGCCCCTCCAGACGTGCCAGGCGCACGCGTGCGGCGCGCTCGCCGGCTGTCTGCGGACCAAGCAGAGCACCGGCACCGCGGAGTACCAGCCGGGTTGCGGATGTCGCCGGCAACGGCAGGGGGCCGAGTAGCGGCATCCGCAAGCCCAGCAGGTCACGGAAGCGGGGCTCGAGCGACGCGACCGCTCCGGCGAACAGCATGGCGTACGACGGCCTCAGGCTCCGACGCACCGGGGCCCGACGCACGAATTCGACCACCTCGCGTGTGCGGTCATCGCACCGCAACTCGCCCGCGTCTGCGAATGCGTGCAGAGCGGCCTCGAGTTCGTGCCTGGAGTGCGGCGGGTCGGGCACACCCATCAGTTCGCCGGCCATCGCCCATTGGTCGACGTAGGCATCCGAGCCACCAGGGATCGCCCCGCCCCAGCACTCGTGCGCCGCGAGGAACGCATCGGTGAACGCGAGGTGCACCCACGTGGACAGGTGCGGGTCGTTGGCGGAGTAATGGGCCACGCGCCCGTGGCCGTCGACGTAGTCACCGACCACGTGCTCGTGCAACCGCTTCACCCACGCGGAGCCCGCGACGGCCTGCGCGGTATCGCCGTAGCTGACGGTGAAGATCCAGCGGATGGTCCCGTTCAGCCTTCCGAGCGGGTCTTCACGGAAACGCGAACGGTCATAGACACCGGCGAGAGCTCCGGGGTGCAGCGCCTGCATGAGCAGCGCACGGATGCCGGCGACGAGCGTCGGCATACCACCGTGCACGGCCCATACCGCGGAGTCCGGGCCGAAGAACCCGGCATCCTCACCCGACTCGAACTCGGTCACCCAAGCCGGCACACCGGTCCTCTGCCCACTCAGCGTCTCCTGCAGGCGGGCGCGCAGCGGTTCGGTCAGGCTGGACAGGATCGCACGCGACACCGATCAGGCCGCTCGGCTCAGGCCCTGCGGCGTGCACGAGCGACGACGAGGCCCAGGGCGATCGCCCGCCAACCGATCAGGAAGAGGGCGAGCACGACTCCGGCCACGATGATGAACGGCACAGCGACGCCCTGGCCGCTGACGACGCGCAGCAGCATGCCGAGTGCGAGGGTCGCCGCCCACACGACCACCCCGGTCGGCCAGAGTGCGGCGGGTCGCCGCCAGGCGAGGCAGGCGATCCAGCCGACGAGAAGACCGACGAGGAACGGCCAGAATGTCGCGAAAGCACCGGCGAGGACGTTCTCACCGTGACTTCCACGACCGATCAGCACGAAAACCAGAACCAGAACGATGTCGAACACGACGGCTGTCCAGACAGGGACGCCACGCGTGCGGGACCGGGTCTCGGCAACGGGGGAAGACACGAGGACGATTCTAGAGGCGACTGAGCGGCCCCGTGCGCCGGTGCGGCGCACGTTCCTGGTGGGGGGTAGATGCTGTCGCGCAGCTCGCGT
>NZ_BAAHAW010000031.1:0-4315 GCF_054777235.1 Humibacter antri
TGATCAGATAGGCATTCTCCGTTTAACTCGCCGACCTCAACTCACCACCCATCGGTGGATCCGGGCTTAGGGAGCCAGCGAGACGGGCCGCTTTGGCTGCTGCCCGAACCGCGAAGACGGGGGCGACGCTACGGCATCGGAGAACGGTTCTCCGCACTGACCATCCACGAAAGTTGCTCAAGGCGCTCGATGATCGTGTGCAAGATGTCGGCGCTGGTGGGGTCCTCGTCGTCGACGTCGTCATGAACCCGTCGTATCGTCGCCACCGTCGCATCCAAACGTGCTGTGATCATGTTGACGACGACGGCCGTTTCTTGTTCACCGTTCGGAAATGCCGGCAATGAGGTCGTCGCAGCGAGGGTGTCGCTGCGTCCGTCTGGGACAGCGTGCAACGCTCGAAGACGCTCCGCGATGACATCGCTGAATGTGCGTGCAGCAGCCACCATTTCGTCAAGTTGCAGATGCAGGTCGCGAAAGTTCTTTCCTACGACGCCCCAGTGTGCTTGCTTGCCTTGAAGTGACAATTCGAGTAGATCGACAAGCACCTCCTGCAGATGGTCAGTCAGCCGTTTCGACGCGGTGAACCCAGTCTCTGCGTTCTCCCGGCGGCTGCCATGTGGTCCGCCCCCGTCCGGGAGCGTTGCTGTGTGTTCGTCAGTGGTCGGCATGGCCGTCACGTCCTCTCGTTCACGTATCCAAAGCCCGCGGCCGCGATCTCGGGCGCCAAGCCCTCAGAATTGTGCGCAGCCTCGGCATCGGGCGTCGAGTGATTGCGCGAATCGGATCAGACCTGTAGTGGAGGCACCATCCGTCCGCCCAGCCGCCTGCGCCAACTTGCTGCCATCCCGGCACCGGTGCCGTTCGGCGATTCTCCACTCGCCGGGTCTTCTACCGGCCCTGATCACCAATAGAGACGCGGGTGCTGTTCATCGCGCAGGACGCGGCGGCGGAACGTCCGCATCTCCAGAGTCGCCGGTCACATCCTCGTCGAGGCCAGACCGGGCATGCCGGGGCTCGGCTTCATGCTCGGTTCCCTCCTCGGCCCGACTTCCCGCTCTGTTCTCGGTCTGGTCCGCGCCGTGGTTCTTTTGCGCGAATCGATGGGTGTCGACGTCCGGATCGATCTCGTCCGCCCGGCTGAGCTTCCTGTCGACAGATGCACGTGCATCGCCGGCTTGTGCGGCGTGCGCATCCGCATCGCGTCGCCGGCGCTCGGCTTCGACCCCTGCCTGCTGCGCATCGGCGTTCGCGCGGGATGCCTTCGCCTCCCGCTCCCGCGCCGCGAGGTCGTCATCGCGAGCAGCTGCGCGCAACTCCTCCGCACGCTGCCGGTCGAGTCCGCGCTTGCGTCGCCGGCCGGCCGTCAGTGCGATCACGACGATGATGATGACGATGATCGCGATCACAACGATCAGAACGATCCATCCGGTTGTGTTCATGCTCGAAGACCAAACGCGTCCCCCAGCGCCGGACCAGGGGTTGACGGAACCTCCGAACGCGAGGTCGTCGACGAACACATTTCCTGCACTTCGCGATCATTGCCAAGGAGAGCCCCGGCCCGGTCGCGGTACTCCGCGGGCGAGTGATGAAGGCCGCGACCGCCCCGAAATCTGTCTCGCAGTTCCGAAAGACAGGAATGGCAACCCCGCCACAGCGGATCAGACCGCAGCTCTGGACGCAGACTTCTGCGTTTCACGCAAGCGCTGCCGCGCAATGGATCGCTGATATTGGATCGGCTCATGGATCTCTGCATCTCAGGCAAGAGGGCGCCAGCCACCGGCGGCGGCTCTGGCATCGGACGGAATGTCGCCGGCATAGGCGTGGGGGAGGATAGCGGCGTCATCACAGACCCGGCACCGCGCACGAATCCCCGCGTTCCGGATCCTGATGTCGCCCCGTCGCTTCAGGCTCAGGCTCGGGCTCAGGCTCGGGCTGACGACCATGGCTGAGCCCCTGATGTCCGGGGGTGTTTCGCATGCTGCCGTGGTCTTCAACCCGGCAAAGTTGTCGAAAGCGGGCGCCAGATCGCTGCGCGAGGATGTCGGTCGGCTGGGGCGTACCCTCGGCTTGGGTCAAGCAACCTGGCACGCCACATCGGCGGATGATGAAGCACGGGCCGCGAGCGAGGCGATCGCCTCGCATCCCGCGTTTGTCGTCGTCGTAGGTGGAGACGGAACAGTGCGCGCGGCGGCCGAACACATCGAGAAGGCCGGCATTCCACTGGGTGTCGTGCCGGTCGGTTCAGGAAATCTTCTAGCGAGGAACCTTGGCCTGCCGGTCAATGACCAGTCCGCGGCAGTCCGTGTCGCGTTCCTCGGCGCGGACCATCGCATCGATGTTGCTCGAGCCGAGCTTGCTGACGGAAGCGGTCAGGTGAGTCGATCCTTGTTCTTAGTGATGGCGGGCATCGGACTGGATGCACGTATGGCGCGTGACACGAACACCATCGTGAAGAAGAGGGTCGGCTGGCTTGCCTACACGGATCCGATACTGCGCTCGGTGTTCTCTGGGGCCCGTTTCGGGATCAGCTATTCATTGGATAGCGGAAGACGACGCACCGTGAGGGCGCACACGATCATCGTCGGCAACTGCGGCACGCTTACCGCGGGGATCCTCTTGATACCGGATGCCGTACCCGATGACGGTCTCCTCGACATCGTCGCGCTCAACCCGGTCGGGTTCGGAGGCTGGGCACGGGTCGGCGCACGCCTCGCCCTGAACCGCCTCCTTCATCGTTCGCGCGGTGGTCGCGTCCTGCTGCAGGCGGCGCCAGGCGTCTCAGCTCTCCGGTACGGACGTGCACGGACGATTCAGGCTCGATTCAACAAACCACAAGCGATCGAGCTCGATGGTGACAGTTTCGGCGACGTCCGGCGTGTGCGGATCACTGTGCGGCCGGGAGCTATTGCTGTGCGTATTCCCGAAGACGGGGGATGATCGGCGTCATGGCCGCTTCACCTGATTGGTGACAACGTGCGGCGTCAAGACGTTCTGACACCTTTGCCCTCAGTGCGGAACCCCTTGATTCAGTGGACACTGCCGGGCGACAGTCGAAGCGTCGGGCGTCAATGCACTCGACCTGATCCTTTTGGAGGGGGAGGCCATGGCCACGTCCGTGCTGATCAGCTGCACGTTCGATCATGAGGATCGCTCGCGACGCGTCTTCGCCGACTTTCAGCGGATGCACGGCGCGGCGCTGCTCAACCTCACAGGTCTCGTCTGGGTCTTCGTCGCCGCAGATGGCCATCTGGATCTGACCACGTCATCACACGACTCGATAGCGTCGGAAACTGATCGCGATTCCGCGTCGTTCGCGCAGATCCTCGGTTCGCTCCTGACTGCTCCACTGCGCGGGTCACCGGTCAGTGGAACCCTGGGAGCCGTCGTCGACCGGATCCCAGCAAGCGACGAAATCTCCGCACGTGGCCTGCGCAAACGGGCGAGGAAGATCCTGGTCCCCGGAAAATGGGCCGTGATCGCCTACGCATCTCAGGCAGCGGAATCGGCGATCCGTACCGAGCTGCAAACAGATGCGCCGGAAGTCTGCTTCTGGGAAATCCGAGAGGAGACAGCCGACACACTGTCATCCGATGCGGGAGTGGAGCCCTGACCCTCTGCACGAACACGGACTTCGTCGCCCTGCCTATCCCGGCGCCATGCTCGCGCGCAACCGGTTGCTGTTGGTTGACATCAGTTCCTATCGTGATGCGCCAAATGGAATCGATGGCAGCAGGAAAGGAACAGCAATGAACGACAACGAACACTCGCAGCGGCCCAACCCGGACGACCTTCCCGACGGCTCCAATTCCGATGGAAGCGAGGCCGAACCCGGTGAAGACACCGCATCCGGGGGCGGCGCCGATGAAAATGAGACCGCACGCCACTGACACAGGCGCCCATCGGCCGATGACCGCCTCGGCGCACACGGCAAGCACGCCGTCTCCGCGACCCTGGGCCCCCGAACTCAGCGTCCTCGACCGCCGATGGCGCACCCTCCGCTCCTTCGACGGCGGACTTTCGGCCGCCGCCGATCACCCTTCCTGCTACCGGACAACAAGCCACGGGAGTGTCCGGTTTTCGGTGTAACCGGCGTTTTGTGTACTACAGGTTTTCGGCGGCCGGCATACGGTCGGCGAACGTGACGGCGAAGGCGTTGAGCGCGGGCTTCCATCGCATGGTCCATCGTGACTGTCCGGTGCCCTTCGGGTCTAGTGACCGCGTCACGAGATAGAGCGTTTTGAGCGCTGGGGTCTGCTGCACGGATAGGTGACAGGTTGGTTATGCGGCCAGTGCGGCCGGTGTGTTCATCATGACT
>NZ_BAAHAW010000032.1:0-1906 GCF_054777235.1 Humibacter antri
ACCGTATGCCGGCCGCCGAAAACCTGTAGTACACAAAACGCCGGTTACACCGAAAACCGGACACTCCCGCGGCTAGCGAAGTAGTGGTTCGTCTTGGTGCTGATGCGCTTGTATCTGGGCGCCGAACCAGCGGGGCAGGTGTTCGGTGAGGTCCTGCTGGTCATCACCGGCCCAGGCGATGTGGCCGTCGGGGCGCAGGAGCACCGCAGGTGCGTCGAGTTCTTGGCTCGTTTCGGCGATGTAGTCGATGCGGTCTTCCCAACCGGGGAGAGCGAGTCGGCCGGTCTGGTCCAGCAGTAGCCCGCGGCCGGTGTGCATCCGTTCGTAAAGCCGTCCCTGTGCCAGCGTCAAGTCGCGCAGCCGGCGCCCGAGTAGCTCGTGCCCTGGACCGAAGTCGTAGCGGATGGAGATGGCGGTCAGCTTTTCGATCAGGTACTGGTTGACGTCGTCGAAGTCCATGAGGTTGGAGACCAGTTGGCGCACTGCCCGGGATCCGGGTTGGGTGTCAAGGAGCTGCATTTGGGCGCGGGTGGTCTCGAGCACGTCGGCGGCGACGGGATGCCGCTCGGAATGGTAGCTGTCGAGAAGGCCGTCGGGTGCCCAGCCGGTGATGGCGGCGGCGAGTTTCCAGCCCAGGTTGAATGCGTCCTGGATGCCGAGGTTGAGTCCTTGACCGCCGACGGGTGGGTGGATGTGTGCAGCGTCGCCGGCCAGCATCACCCGGCCGATGCGGTAGTGGTCGGCGATCCGGGTGGCGTCACCGAACCGGGACAGCCATCGCGGTGAGTGCGCGCCGAAGTCGGTGCCCGCACACGCTCGCAATTCCTGCCGGAATTCCTCGAGTGTGGGTGCAGTTGCCCGATCGCCCGCTACTGTCTCGGCTGGAACTACGACTCGGTAGAGGTTGCCCTCAAGCGGGATGACACCGAACCGCTTCTGGGTCTCGCGGATCTTGGTCGCCATGGTGACGATCTCATCGAGCGTGGCGGTGAGCTCCACCTCACCCAGCAACGTGTCCACTCGGGATGGTTCACCGGGAAAGGCGACGCCCAGAAGTTTGCGAACGGTGCTGCGGCCGCCGTCGCAACCCACCAGATAGCGGGAGCGTAGCCGGGTGCCGTCGACTAACTCCACGTCCACGCCGTCGTCGTTCTGGCTGAGGCCGGCAACCTCGCAGCCGCGGCGCAGGTCCGCACCCAGCTCGGTGGCGTGCTCTTCCAATAGCCGATCGGTGACTGGTTGGGGAATACCCAGGACGTAGCCGTGAGACGTGTCAAGGTGTGCCGGTCCCGGTTTGGGGATGCCAGCGAAGAAGCCGCCCAGCGGGTACTTCTGACCGTGGGCGAGGAACCACTCAAGCAGTCCCCGCTGATCCATCACCTCGATGCTGCGCACGTGCAGACCCTGCGCGCGGGCAATCGTGGTGGGCGCGGCATCCCTCTCCAACACCACGGTCGATACACCGTGCAGCCGCAGCTCTCCCGCCAACATCAGCCCGGTCGGGCCCGCACCAGCAATGATCACATCAATCATGAATCCTCCATACGTTCGACGAACGTGCTCGTGTCAGGCAAGCACCGCGCGATCACAGTGATGAGCCGGGCAGAGGTTGCGACTTCACTCACGGCCAGGCACAGGAGTGCGATTATTCACCGCTGAGGGGGCCTTGCGGCAAGACCCCTCTGGCCCGATATTCTGAAAATGGCAGGGTTAGTCGATGTTGCTTCCAGCACAAATGAACATGCCGGATGCGAGCCCAGGGCATCCTTCACGAATCGGCTCGCCGCCGCGACAATGCATCGCGGCCCGACCACAACTCGTGGAAGTGAACGTATGGGGATCCTTCTCTAATTGTGTGTTGGCTGGCCTGGGGCTGGCTGGCAGGCTGGCATCGGTCCGGCTGGTG
>NZ_BAAHAW010000033.1:0-2982 GCF_054777235.1 Humibacter antri
CCTCCCCGACGAGCCCGCGAACACGCGGAACCCGCCTGGTCAGTGTCCGGAATCCGGGGTCAACCCCAGGACGATGTCCTGGCAGTTTAAGTCGAGTTGGGTCGTGAATGCGTTCTCCCAAAGCTTGTCCGGATGCTCGAGCGTGTTGATTGCACGCTCGAGGAGCGTCTCGCGTTCACCCAAAGGCTCCGAGGCAGCGGCGATGTGCTCGATGAGACGGGGATTGTAGTTGGGATGGTCAATGATCTTGAGGTAGGCCTTGTCGGCGGTCAACGAGGTCAGCTCCCCCCGCTCGCGCAGTGGAGAGAACCAGAGGTGGTTGTACAGGATCTGCGCTCGCTCGTAGCGGGTATAAGTGCTGAGTTCGAGCAACAGCGTGCGCATCGGCACATCGGCAGCGTGGAGCGCCTCGTACCACGACAATGCCTGGTTCAAAATGTGCTCGCGGGTAGTCAAGACAAAGAGCGTATTGGCCGACGAGCGGCAGGTACGAATGAAGGATGCGAGGCGTTTATCCTCGTTTTTCACGAGCCGAGAGTGAAGGAACGTTGAGCCAAGGAAGTCATCGTAGACGAACATTTGCTTTCGTGTCGTGTCGAGGACGTCGAAGCCCTCATTGATGTCGAGGGAGAGCTCCACCGGCTCATAGCCCGCGGCCGCGGCGTCGGCAACGAGCATTCGCGCGAGCGTGGTCTTGCCGATGCCCGGCGGCCCTGAGACAACGAGCACGCGTTCCTTGTTCAATCGTGCCTCAGCGGTATTGAAGGCCCCAGTGTCGACCACAAGTGGCAAGGTTCTCCGGACGTCTTCCAGAAGCAACCTGCTCCGTTGCCAGGTGCCGGAGTGAAGCATCTGCTCTAGCGCCGCCTGGCTGTTTAGCCAGAGTTTGACGTGCGCGCGCTCGACATCGGGACGTCGATTGAGCAAAAGCTCGAGATCATCCTCGCCAAGTACGTCGTCGTCACGCGCAATCCATGGCGAAAGGGTGGCTCTTAGGATGCTCTTGTTGTCGGCGGTGAGACGCCGGGATGTCACGAACTGATAACTAGCGGGGCGGGGACTCAACTGCCCGACTTTCGTCGACTCGGTCTTCGCAGCAGCGTTGAGTTGCGCGAAGGTGCTGTCCGACATGTGCTTGCACTGGACGATGTGAAGACCGCCAGCCTCGTCGATCCGGCGCAGGTCGACTCCTCGGTCAGGACCGCGTGAGAAGACCTCATACTGATGGTCTGCCTCGGCCCCAAGCAGGTCGGCGACCAGAAGTTCGAAGTCATGGTCGGACAGGCTCCGATAGTTCCTCAATAGTGCCCTCCCGAGGCTGACGCTAAGCGGCCGTCGTCGCGGCCGACGATGTTGGGAGCGCGGATACCTTCTCCCAGACATCAAGCATGGTGTCGGTCGAGTTGGCGAGTTCATCTTCGGTGACCCGCGCGTTCAAGTTGTTCTCTGGGTGATGGATGGAGTTGCGAATGTACGTCGGCAATGTCTGCTGTTGGACGGCGCCGCCGGTCCTCGTCCACAGTTTCACCGTCGGGATGCCTTCGGTCACGAGAAATCGCTCGATTTCCTTCTGCGTCGCGTCCCTGGGCGGAGCGATCCGCGACTCAAAATCGCGTTGAATGGCACCGTAGATCTCATCGTGGAACTCGTAGCTGTAGATCCCGAAGGCGCGGTAGTTGATTTCGCCCCACGACGGCTCGCCAAGCCCGAGCACCCCGAATTTGTGCGAGTACTCCACTGTCAGATCCCCGTCGTCGCGTGCCAGGACCGCCAGCCGGTGTTTATCCGGGCTGAACCGCCTCAGCAAGTACGGCGAGTGAGTGATCAAGAACAGCTGCTGCGCGTCAGCGATTGCGCTCAAGGCATCCCCGAGCCGCAACTGCGCGTTCGGATGGAGCCAGGTCTCAGGCTCATCGAGGAGAAGGACTAGAGGGCGCGGGCTATCGGGATCTGCAAGCGCCTCCGATCTGGCGTACAGCTGAATGATCGCCAGCGCCAGCGCACGCTGCATTCCCGTGCCCTTGCCTGACGCCTCTGTCTCACCTGCGCCGTCGTCAACGAGAAGGCGGCCGAGCTTCAGGAACGATCCGGCATCCGGAAGGTCGAATCCGAAACGCATCGAAGCTGGGCCGTACTGGCTTCCGACCATGTCTTCAAGCTGGCGTGCTAGGCCAACCGCATGTGAAGCGAGGCTCTCGTCCCCGTTACCGAACGCCGCCCCGTGCGCCTGAGTGAATGACTTCCACTGATCAGTGGTCAGAAACGGCTTCGCCACGGCGTCCAGTAGTCGGCCGAGCGTCTTCGTGGCGCCGAAATCCGTAACGTCGGTCGGGTTCGTGTCTGCCCACACCGCCTCGAAGTCGATCAGAGCCTTCGCCAGAGCGTCGATTCCCGTCGGATTCTCGAACTGCGCCGTAGCGGGATTCCAGAAGCAGAGCTTCTTCCCATCGAGCACGACGGATCGCTTGTTCTGCGTGACCTCGCGCTGCTTCGTCCATCTCTCAAGCCTCAAGACGATCTCACCAGAGCCGTCATCGAAGACGTAGTCCACCAACTTACTGAACTTCTCCGTGTGGACGAGCGCGTCGATTCCGCCGGCAAGGTCCATCTCAACCCGCGTGCAATCAGCACCCCTACTGAGAATATCTTCCGGCTTCCACTTCGGTGGGCCCTCGATGGCGAACAGTATCGCTTCGAAGATCGACGATTTCCCGCAGTTGTTGTCGCCCACGAGGAGGTTGAGTCCATCGATGAAATGGAACTCCTGCGAGCCGTTGAACCGCTTGAAATTGTCTGTCAACAGCCGCTTGACGTACATCCAGTCCTCACTTCACGCAAAGGTAGGACGATGCTACCCAGGCTTTCCGCGATAGTGAGTAAACCTCGCCGCCTCATGGTGTGGCTGGCTGACGCTGGGGTTGACCCCGGATTCCGGACACTGACCAGGCGGGTTCCGCGTGTTCGCGGGCTCGTCGGGGAGGA
>NZ_BAAHAW010000034.1:0-5765 GCF_054777235.1 Humibacter antri
TACCACGACCTCAAAACCGACGGAATCATCACCTAACACCACTTGACATCCATAGGACTATCCAGCGGTGGTGGCTCAACCAGTCGTGGTGGTTCGACCAGCGGTGGTGGTTCGACCAGCGGTGGTGGCCCGACCGGACGGCGGGCCCGTAATGTGACGCCGCCGTTTTCGCGGTCGGTATACCGCCCCCGGTAGACTCCCGGAACGCGCATTCGCGCGGAATGTCTCTCGGCTTCAGGGGCCAATCCGGGTCCGCTCGCCAGCTACGCCGACCAGTTCGAGGTGACTCCACCGTGCCCGACAACCCGCTGGCTCCCGCCTGGCTGCCGCTGCCTGCCGACGCGAACGCGTTCGCGCCCGAGGTGTGGCCGACGACCCTGAGCAGAGACGCCGACGGGGTCGCCGTCATCGGAGGCGTTCGCGTCGACGAACTGGCGGCGCGCTACGAGACTCCGCTGTATGTACTCGACGAGGAATATGTCCGTTCCCGTGCCGACCGGGTGCGACGCGCGTTCGCTGAGGCGTTCGCACGCGTCGGCGCCGTGGCCGAGGTGTACTACGCCGGAAAGGCCTTTCTCAGCACAGACGTCGCCCGCTGGATGACCGAGGCCGGCCTGCGCATCGACGTCGCCAGTGGCGGCGAGCTCGCGGTGGCGCTGGCCGCCGGAGTCGACGCCTCGCGCCTCGGCTTCCACGGCAACAACAAGTCCGCGGCGGAGCTCGACGGGGCGGTGGATGCCGGAGTGGGCACCATCGTGATCGATTCCGAGCAGGAGATCGCGCGGGTCGCGGCCGCGGCATCCGCGCACGACCGTAGGCAGCGGGTGCGGCTGCGTGTGCGCACCGGCGTGCACGCGCACACGCACGACTTTCTCGCAACAGCCCACGAAGACCAGAAGTTCGGAGTCGCGCTGGAGGATGCCGAGCGGCTCGTGGCAGACATCCGCTCGCATTCCCGTCTCGAGTTCGTCGGACTGCACTGCCACATCGGCTCGCAGATCTTCGGCGCAGACGGCTTCGCGGAATCGGCGGCGCGCCTGATCGCCGTGCATGCGCGACTTCTGGCGCGCGGCCCGGTTCCCGAGCTGAACCTCGGCGGCGGGTTCGGCATCGCGTACACAGAGGCCGATCGCCCCGACCGCATCGAAGACCTGTCCGATCGCGTCGCTCAGGTGCTGGCCGCAGAATGCGAGGCGGCGCGGATCCCGCTGCCGACGGTCGCGTTCGAGCCGGGACGGTACATCATCGGCCCTGCCGGCATCACTCTCTACACCGTGGGCACGACGAAGCCGGTCGCTCTCGACGCCGACGGCACGCAGGCGCGACGGCTGTATGTCAGCATCGACGGCGGCATGAGCGACAACGCCCGCACGGCGCTGTACGGCGCCGACTACTCGACACGCATCCTCGGACGCGCTTCGGGGGCCGAACCGGTTCTCGTGCGAGTGGCGGGCAAGCACTGCGAGTCCGGCGACATCGTCGTGAACGACGATTATCTGCCGGGCGACGTCGCTCCGGGCGACCTGCTCGGCGTAGCGGCGACCGGCGCGTATTGCTGGGCGCTGTCGAGCAACTACAACTTTCTGCCGCGGCCGGCGGTGGTTGCGGTGCGTGACGGCGCATCGCGGATGCTCGTACGCGGCGAGACCGTCGACGACCTGCTCGCCCGCGATCTGGGCGCCCGTCACTCAGCCGTCGTCGCAGGCACGGTCTCGGATGCCATGGATGCTCCCGGCCCGCTTGGCCGCACCCGTCGAAAGGAGGCGCTGTGATCGAGTACCGAACCCTGAAGGTGGCGCTGCTCGGCGCCGGTTCGGTGGGATCCCAGGTCGCCAAGCTCCTTCTCGATCACGGTGACGAGCTTGCCGCACGTGTGGGGGCGGGACTCGAACTCGTCGGCATCGCGGTGCGCGACGTGGACGCGCCGCGCCGTGCCGACCTGCCGCGCGAGCTCTACACGACCGACGCGCGCTCCCTCATCCTGAGCGCCGACATCGTCGTTGAGCTGATGGGCGGCATCGACCCGGCGAGGGAGTACGTGCTGCTGGCGCTCACCTCGGGTGCGGACGTCGTCACCGGCAACAAGGCGCTGCTGGCCGAGCACGGGGCCGAGCTCTTCGCGGCGGCCGAGCAGGTGGGCGCGCAGCTCTACTACGAGGCCGCCGTGGGCGGGGCGATCCCGATCATCCGGCCGCTGCGGGACAGCCTCGCCGGCGACCGGGTCGAGCGCATCCTGGGCATCGTGAACGGCACGACCAACTTCATCCTCGACCGCATGGATTCCGCGGGCGAAACCCTCGAGTCGGCCCTCGAGACCGCCACCGAGCTCGGCTATGCCGAGCGCAGCGACCCCTCGGCCGACGTCGACGGGTATGACGCCGCGGCCAAGGCCGCCATTCTCGCCGGACTGGCATTCCACACGACCGTGCCGCTGGCATCCGTGCACCGCGAGGGAATCAGCGGCATCACCAAGCACCAGGTCGATGCCGCCCGCGCCGGTGGTTACGTGATCAAGCTGCTCGCCATCTGCGAGCGGGTCACCGACGACGAAGGACGCGAGGGGGTCTCGGCCCGGGTGTACCCGGCGCTGGTCCCCAGGGAGCATCCGCTGGCCGCGGTGCGCGGTGTGCACAACGCGGTGTTCGTTCAGGCGGCGGCCGCGGGCGACCTCATGTTCTACGGGGCGGGGGCGGGAGGTCTGCAGACGGCATCCGCCGTGCTCGGCGATGTCGTCTCGGCGGCCCGACGACACGTGGTGGGAGGGCCGGGAGTGGCGGAATCGACGCACGCCGATCTGCCCGTACTCGATGTGGGTGCGGTGCGCACGCGGTACCAGATCACGCTGCTGGTGACGGATGCCCCCGGCGTGCTTTCGCGCATCGCCGCCGTGTTCGCGACGCACGACGTCTCGGTCGAGACGGTGACCCAGACGGTGGCCTCGGCGCCTTCAGCTGCGTCGGCATCGCCGGCCGTTTCGGCGCCGGCCACCGGGCAGGATGCCCCACCCGGCACGGCTACGCTGGTGATCGGAACGCACGTCGCGTTCGAGTCCGCCCTCGCGGCGACGGTCGCCACCCTCCGCGACAGCGATGAGGTCGTGGCCGTGACCTCTGTTCTACGAGTTGAAGGAGCCTGACGTGGCGCACCAATGGCAGGGCGTTCTGCGCGAATACGCCGACCGTCTCGACGTGACGGAGGCCACGCCCATCGTCACGCTCGGCGAGGGCGGAACCCCGCTCATCCCGGCGCCGGCGCTCTCGGCTCGCACGGGTGCCGACGTGCACGTCAAGTTCGAGGGCATGAACCCGACCGGATCCTTCAAGGACCGTGGAATGACGATGGCCGTCTCCAAGGCGGTCGAGCAGGGCGCAAAGGCCGTGATCTGCGCATCGACCGGGAACACGTCGGCGTCGGCGGCCGCCTACGCGACGCACGCGGGCATCCAGGCCGTCGTGCTCGTGCCCGAGGGCAAGATCGCGATGGGCAAGCTGAGCCAGGCGATCGCGCACAATGCTCAGCTGCTGCAGGTGCAGGGCACTTTCGACGACTGCCTCGACATCGCCCGCGACCTCGCCGCGAACTACCCGGTGCACCTTGTGAACTCCGTGAACAACGACCGCATCGAGGGTCAGAAGACGGCGGCGTTCGAGGTGGTGGAGGTGCTCGGCGATGCACCCGACTTCCATTTCATCCCGGTCGGCAACGCGGGCAACTACACGGCGTACACGCGTGGCTACACGGAGGAGGTCGAGCGTGGGGTCTCGACCAAGCTGCCGCGCATGTTCGGGTTCCAAGCCGCGGGAAGCGCACCGATCGTGCTCGGCCACCCGGTGAAGGATCCGGAGACCATCGCGAGCGCCATCCGCATCGGCAACCCGGCGTCGTGGGAGCTCGCCCTCACCGCTCGCGACACCACGAACGGCTATTTCGGATCGATCGACGACGAGCAGATCCTTGCCGCACATCGCATCCTCTCCGCGGAGGTGGGCATCTTCGTCGAGCCGGCCAGCGCGATCAGCGTCGCCGGACTGCTCGAGCGGGCAGAGGCTGGTGCGGTTCCGGCCGGGGCCCGCGTCGTGCTCACCGTGACCGGCCACGGCCTGAAGGACCCGCAGTGGGCGCTGCGCACGGCCGGCGGCGGCGAAGTGCAACCCACCGTCGTGCCGGCGGACACCGCACAGGTCGCCGACGTGCTCGGGCTGAGCCCGTCGGACGCCGCGTGAGCGGGCCATCCACGCCGCCGGAACCGGTGTCCGGCGGGGGTGCTGTGGATGCCCGCACTTCCCTCGTGCCCGTCGGTCGCAGTGTGCGCGTGAAGGTTCCCGCCACGTCGGCGAACCTCGGCCCCGGATTCGACACGCTCGGGCTGGCACTGGCGCTGTACGACGACCTCACCGTGACGGTACGAGCCGAGCCGGGCGCGCACGTGACCGTGCACGGCGTGGGCGAGGGCGAGGTCCCCACCGACGAGTCCAACCTCGTCGTTCGTTCGATCGCGCATGCGTTCGCCTCTGCAGGCATCCGGATGCCCGGACTCGAACTCGTCGCGCACAACGCGATTCCGCACGGTCGGGGTCTCGGATCGTCGGGGGCCGCGATCGTTGCCGGCATCGTCGCGGCGAAGGGCCTGCTCGACGGTCTGGCGGAGTTCGGTCCCGACCGATTGCTCGCGCTTGCGACCGACCTGGAGGGTCATCCCGACAACGTTGCGCCCGCGCTCTTCGGCGGTCTGACGATCGCGTGGATGTCTCAAGGCGGCCCGTCGCACAAGAAGCTGATCGTGCACCGGGGCGTCTCGCCGCTCGTGTTCGTGCCTGAGCACGTCATGTCCACGGCGCTCGCCCGTAGCCTGCAGCCGGTGTCGGTGCCGCACGAGGACGCCGTGTTCAACGTGTCGCGGTCGGCGCTGCTCGTGGCGGCCCTGGTGCAGAGTCCGGAACTGCTGCTGGCGGCCACCGAGGACAAGCTGCACCAGAACTACCGCGCCACGGCGATGCCGGAGACGCATCGCCTCATCTCCGAGCTCCGAACTGCAGGCTTTCCCGCTGTGGTGTCGGGGGCCGGTCCTTCGATCTTGGTGCTGTGCAGCGATCCTGCTCAGCGCCTGGCTGCCGCGCAACTCGTCGCCGACCGCGCAGAGACCCGCTGGCAGCCGCTCATGCTCGCCGTCGATTTCCTTGGTGCGACAGTGCACAGAGGGCAGGGGACGCCCTGAGCGTCGAGGTGGGTTCGCGCCAAACGTATCTGCACACGCCACCGAAACGTCCCCCGCGAATGCTGGTTCATGGAGTGCGAACAGGGCGCGTGTGGATGCGTGATGCCTCATGTCAAGATGCTCGCGAGGGTGGGGGTGTGTGCCTCACGTAATGTGCACGCGAAACGTGGCCCGGGTTAGGCGGCGTGGGGCGTTGTGGCGTAGGTCTTCGCTTCGGCGGCGGTGATGAGTCGGTTCTGGATGCGGTGGATCCGCCAGGTGAGGTCGGCGAGGTCGACGCTGGTACGGAGCTGCTGGAGGCGTGCGCGTTCCGGTGGCAACAGGATCCCGGATGCGATGACCCGGTCGGCCGGGGTGGCTGGTGCGTCGTAGGTGCGCACGGTTTTCCCGGTCTTCGTTGTCTTCCAGCCGGTGACTTTGATGGTGGGCAGGAACAGGTTCTTGCGCAGGTTCACCAGCAGCCAGAGCTGGTTCAGCAGGTGGGTCTGCTGCACGGATAGGTGACAGGTTGGTTATGCGGCCAGTGCGGCCGGTGTGTTCATCATGACTT